>JACMMR010000005.1 GCA_014378965.1 Candidatus Parcubacteria bacterium
GCTTCTGTTCTTGTTCAGAATAATTAAAAATAATTCGTTCTGGAGTAGAATTGCCATTATCAAATATGAAATGACCTGGATACTTAAATGAAAACCCCCGACCTGAATCATAGGTTTTCCAACCTACTGGTGTTACGGTTACTAGTTTTGGAGAGGTTTTTGTATCAATTGTTTTGTTAGTAGAAATATCTTGTCGAGAACTATTTTGCTCGTTTTGATTAATGGTCTGAGTACTCGTATCTATTGTAAGAATTGGTGCTTTCGGTTTATACATATACACTCCTCCTCCTATAACCATGAGGGCGATAATTAATACTAATAAACTCGTAACAAAACCATTTTCTTTATTTTGCATATGAGGTAATGGTAGCTTAGTTATATTTATTTTGAAAGTGATTGGAGTATTTATTATTTTCTATAAATAGCTATACGTTAAAATTCCTAGACTTAAAATACAAAATAATACAAAATATGTTTTATCTACTGAATCAGCTTTTTTTTAAATATTAAAACAATAGAAAGTATTAAAAATATAATCCATAATGGTCCACCTATGTATAAAGTTAATACTTCTGCTTCAAGATCCCACCATACCTTAGTAATTGTAAATGCAATATAGGCACCGATATTCAATAAAATGATTAAAGGGAAAATCCAGAAAAATATTTTGTAAAGTTTGTTCATGGTGTTATTGTAAGGAATTTATTTATTATTGTCTATTCGAATATTTTTTTAATAAATGGATATACAAATTGTTTTCTCACTAAGGGACCAATCCAATGTGGACCATCAACAATTTGTAATTCATATTTTTTAGCTTCCTTTTCTAATAATTCAGAAAATGTTTTTGCCTGACTAGCATTAATAGTTTTATCTTTATCGCCATGCAATATTAAGATTGGTTTCTGAATGTCTTTTATAAAATTAATAACAGATCTTTCTTGCAATGATTGATCGGAAGCACCTTTGGTTTCTGATGTTATGTTTTCATTTATATCTAAATCCTTATTAAGATCTTGAAAATACATTTTAAAATCATATGCACCCGATTGGCAAATAAAAGCTGCTGCACTATCGGGATATTTTGCAGAAAGAAGGGAAGTTACGATTGCACCTCTTGATACTCCCCAAATAACTCTGTTTTCTACAGGAATATTATATTTTTCTGATATGTCTTCAATTGCTTTTGCAATATTGGTGTATGTGTTGGGTCCACAATAATCTCTTTCACCTTCTGAATATCCAAAACCTGGTTGAGATATATAAACAGGTGTCCAAGTATTTTCAATTATTTGAGTTCCAGGAAACATAGAATCCCATGCTCCAAACACATTAAATCCGTGAATAAAAAACACTAAGTGAGAGATATTTTGTTCTTCCTTTTTGAAAATAAGGGATTCTACCTTACTAGAATCTGTCTCTGTAAAATGTTGTATAAGGTTATAGTTTGTATCCATTCTCATATTATACGTTAAGTTTAATAAATAATGAAAAAACCACGTATATAACGTGATTTTTCCTCATCATCTGTGCTCCCGTTAGGAATCGAACCTAAATTTACAGTTCCGCAAACTATTGTCCTATCCATTGAACGACGAGAGCATTTAGACAATATACCTCAAATTGCCTTAAAAACCAAGATACTCTAACGCTTTTTGAAAAATTGATTCCTGAATTCTGTCCTCAGGTAAAATTTTTACTAATTCCTCATGAATATCATGAATTCTATCGTTAGTGGCATTTAATGGTAATGTCAAAACGAGCAAAGAATCCAATATACCATTGGTAGCAAATAGAATTCTAGAGTTAATGTGATGTTCTCTATTATCTTCTATCCAAAATGATCGTATATCTGTAAATGACCACAATTCTTGATTTACCCGTACTCCTTTTGTATTTATCTCAAAACGAAGTATGCGAGGTTCTTGAAATGCGTGTAAAAGTAGTACAGCAGTGGCTACCATAATAAGAACACCAAAAGTAATATTCGAAAACATAAATGAAATCAAAGTTATAGTTATTGAGATTATGGCAACTGACCATTTCCAGTCGCTGTCCTTTGGAAAATACAAATGATTGTATTCTTCCCATACCATTGGTAGTTTACTCATGTTATTATTATACTATGTTTACATTTATAATTACAGTATTTATTATTTTATACCTTTTTAAAATAAATTCTCGAATTTCTGCTCTTGAAAATAAATTTAAAAACCCTAATTTTAATCAAAATCCTGTACCTGTATCCTCACCGGTGATACTAAAAACAAGTACATCGATTCCACAGACTGAAGTCCAAACCCAGGTTCAAATTCCTATACCGGAAGTTGTGTCCCATCAAGATAATTTTGCAACAAACCTTGCAAAATTTGGAATAGCTATATTAGTACTAGGTGTATTATTTTTCCTAAATTACCTTGATAAACAGGGATTAATTGGTCCAGTATTTAAATACGTAGCAGGATTATCATTTGGAACAATACTACTAGGTGTTGGAGAATATTTACGAAGCAGAAGTAAAGCCTATGTAAATATTCTTCGTGGTGCGGCATTCGTTATTTTTTACTTAACATTGTTTGTTGGATATTTCTTATTTAAAATAGTTGCCCTACCTGTAACATTAGGATTGATAATCGCAGTCTTAGCCGTGTCAATTATTATTTCATTACGTGAAAATGATGAATTACCATTTACGATAGGTACCCTTGGCGCTTATCTTGTTTCTTTTTTAGTTAATTTAAATTTTGGGGGACTGAGTAATGAAAATGTTATAGGAATCCTATCTTACCTATGTATATTAAATATTGCAGTGCTCGTTGTTTCATTCAGAAAACAATGGATAAATAGTGCAGTAATCGGATTTATATTTACATGGTGTATATTTGGTTCGACCCTGTCTGCTGATATTGGTAAAGGATTATTATTTACATTCTCTACAATATTTGGACTTCAATACATGATTGTATTTTTGTTACAAGATTTTAAGAAAGACAAATTAACTCATAACACAGTTTTTTTAACAGTTATAAATACTTTAGTCTATTTAATGGTATTTTATAAATTGGTAGATAAAACATTTTGGTTTGATTATGTTGGATTTTTAGTTGCATTGCTTGGAATATTCCACTTTGTGGTTTATATGATGTTGCGAGCTGTAAATAAAACATCAGATGGTGTAATTACACTAACTCATTTTGTTATCTCAATACTCCTTATTACAGTAGCAATTCCACTTCAGTTTGATGGCCCTCTGGTAACCATGATTTGGTTCTTCGAAGGTGTGGTTTTGTCATTTTTATCCGTGTTACCAGACTTTAAAAATAAGCCCATTATGTATGTGCTTGGTTTTGGATCTATTATCGCTGGTATTGCCCATATGGTTATGTTTGGTGATTATAAAACAGTCTTAGAAACTGGAAAGATTGTATTAAATCAATCATATATTGTATGGTTTGGTGTATTTGCTTTGATAAATCTTGTTGCTTATATCTGGTACAACACAGTTCAAGATTCACAAAATATACAATTCAAAGCAAATATTAATAAAGTTGCATTCGCTCTGATTTTGATTGGTCAAGTTTTGTTTGTTGCAATAACTTCATTTGAAATTAATAGCTATGGAAACTATCGAATAAATCTTGTTCAAAATGAAATAAATCAAAAAATTGAGTTAGATAGAAAATTATCTTCAAATAGTTATGGGTATGAATCTGTAAAATATGAGACAGAATACGCAGAGATATCATCTCTCGCAAAACAGACAACATTTATGCAAATTGTATTATTTATTCTTATGACGATTATTTACTTTGTTATCGGTTTAGTAAAGAAAAATAAAATTGTCAGAAATATGGGAATTGTAACGCTCGTAATTACATCTGTGTTGTTGTTTGCTTTGACTTGGGAACTTGGGCCAATATATAGAATTATTACCTTTGTTGGTTTCGGTATATTGTTACTCATAGTTTCGTATTTGTATATTTCAAAAAACAAAAACCCACAGATGCCTCAGGCACTGATGTTACTTTTGATGATTGGATTATTTTCAGTATCTGCAAATGCTAAAGTAATTGATATAAAAAACTGGACATCTGTAGCTGATTTGCAACCATCACAAATTGAAGTGGGGAGCAGTACTCAAAATAATCAAAATCTATATGTTTTACCAATCAATAAAGACGTTATAAGCTTGTCAAAAAAAAACGATCTTACTGATATTCGTATTATAGATAAAGATCACAATGAAATACCCTATATACTTATTAAATCAAATCAGAATACACAAACTGTACAAGACGTAATTACACAAGTAAAAATTTTAGAAAATAGTGTAACTAAGGATAATAAAAAAGTGTTAGTACTTGATACGAGTAGAGAAGGGTTTTTGTATAACAATTTGCATTTGATTCGAGATAGTAAATCTCAAAATTTTAGAAAAAAAGTAAAGGTATATATTTCCGATACTTTCTTAACCGCAAATAGTACAGCTTGGCGTGAATTTGAACAAAAAAATGTTATATATAATTATAGTGACAGTGCTGACTTTATTGTAGAAAATTTAGATATAAATCTTTCGGGTGTTTCTTCTCGTTATGTAAAATTAGAATTAACTGATGATATTGATTTTGATAAAAATATAAAAGTTTCTAATCAAATAAGTGTGATTGGTGCAGAAATAAAATACTTAAAAAGTGAAGATAAAAATGTTGGATATAAAATAAAAGATTACTTAGGAGGAAATTTTGTCTTTGATAATATATCGATATATAAAGATATTAAAGTGCTTGATAAGATTCAGAAGGATGATAAGTCGGAAATATTTTATGAAGGTGATATAGATGTAGAAGAGTTAACTGTAAGAGTAGATGACAATGAAAAGAATTTTAATAGAAATATTGTAATACAAGGATCAAATAACGATATTGATTGGGTAACTCTTGGAAATACAAATATATATCGAATTGATTCACCAACTTACAAAGGAGAGCGCTTGAGTGCAAAGATTACACCATCAACGTATAAAAATTTTAAAGTAATTATTCAAAATAATAACAATAAACCACTTACTGTTTTAAAAACAGGAAAAATAAAATTACAAAACACTGGAATTATCTTTAAAACTGAGGGTGTGCCAGTAAATGATTTAAAGATACTGATGGGTAACAATATTGAATCTGCACCTATTTATGATATCAGAACTACAATAAATTATTTTGAAGAAACAACACCGGAAATCATTGAATATGTCGATCTAGTTAAAAATCTAGAGTATGTACCAACTAAATCAATAATTCCGTTCGGAGAGAGAAATAAAATTCTGTTAAATGTAGGGCTATTGTTATTTATTCTAATCGTTGGTATATTTGGGTTTTTCTGGATGAAGAAAGATATCACACATCATGAGTAATACAGACTACGACATAATCATAATTGGAGGCGGGGCATCAGGAATGATGGCCGCTTCTTCTGTTAGAAAGAATAAGAAAGTTTTGCTTATAGAGAAAAATAATATCCTCGGTAAAAAATTATTGATTACGGGTGGTGGACGATGTAATCTTACAAATGAAGAATATGATTTGCGAAAGTTATTAAAAAATTATAAAAAAGCAGAGCAGTTTTTATACTCTGCTTTTACACAGTATGGAGTTAAGGATTCTCTCATATTTTTTAATACTAGAAATATGCCAACTAAGGTTGAAAATGAAGGAAGGGTATTTCCAGTATCTGATTCGGCACGAAGTGTGTACAATGTCTTAGTTAAAGAAATTAAAAATAAAGATATTGAAGTACTTTCTGACACGAAAGTATTAAATATTTTACATGATACTAAACAAGTGACTGGGGTGGAGGTTGAAGTGAATAAAAAGAAAATAATCTTGACTTCAAAAAAATACATACTGGCTACTGGTGGCACATCTCATCCTGAAACAGGTTCAACAGGGGATGCATATGATTGGTTAAAACATATGGGACATACAATTCACACACCGAAGCCTTCACTTGTTCCTGTAAAGAGTAATGATGCTTGGCTTAAAAAGTTACAGGGGATTGTTTTACAAAACGTGAAGATACATATTTTTGCTGATGGTGAAAAGAAGAATTCTAAGAAAGGTAAGATTTTGTTTACTCATTTTGGTATTTCTGGTCCAACAGTTTTAAATATGAGTAAGGAGATTAGTGATTATTTAAATCTAAAACAGAAAGTATATTTGAGTGTGGATCTCTTGTCAGAATATGATCATGGAACACTAAATAAAACATTGACTGATTTATTTCAAAATAATTCTAAAAAGAAAATTTCAAATATTTTAGGTAATGTGATTAATAAAAATCTCATTTCAATTATTTTACAAAATACTAAGATAGATGAAGGCATAACTGGAAATGCAGTAACAAAAGAAATGAGAATGATGTTGATTGAAAATATAAAAAATTTGAAAATAAATATTCACGGACTATTAGATGAAAGTGAAGCTGTGATTGCAGATGGTGGTGTGGATATAAAAGAAATAGATCTTAAAACAATGAAATCTAAGATTATTGATAATTTGTGTGTTATTGGAGATTTGTTAAATATCGATAGGCCATCAGGTGGGTATAGTTTACAACTGTGTTGGACGACGGGGTATATTGCGGGTAATACACAATAAAAAGAATCCCCGCCCACACTATGAAGTGTGGTCCGGGGTTTTTTCATCAGGCCATTTGAGAGCACGAAAAAAAGTAATTTCATCTTTTATACCTTCGATGGTACTTGACTCATCGGCTAGTCCTTTTCTTGCGTTCCTTAGGATTTGAACCTGATCTTCATCATCACCCTCCTCTGCTTGTATAGTGATGATTACACCATTTGGTGTTTTGATAATATGCCATTTCATGATTGGGTGGGGTTAGGGTTTAACCTATTGAAAATATCATATTTACTCTATTTTGTAAATATCATTCGTGTTAAACTATTTTTAACCCTATGCTCAAGAAAATATTTAAACTTCTATTAAAACTGCTCTTCATTTTTATACTCATACTGACAATCTTTTTTGTCTCAATAAACATTTTTATAAAACCATCAAATAATCGAAACTGGAATGACGATCAAAAAGTTTTATCAACCGGTACAGTAAAAGGAAATAAAGTAGAAATAAAAAATATACGTGATTTTCGATACGCCTCAACTACTTCATATATGGATCATTATTACAACAAAGAATATGATCTCAATAAAATAAAAAGAGTATGGTACATTGTAGAACCATTTTCAGGAATACCTGGATCTGCTCACACATTCTTAAGTTTTGAGTTCGAAGACAATGTATTCGTATCAGTATCTGTTGAAATTAGAAAGGAAAAAGGAGAATCATTTCATCCTGTAAAAGGACTATTGAATCAATATGAAATAATGTATGTCTGGGCAGATGAAAAAGATGTAGTAGATCTGCGTATTAACCACAGAAAAGATCAAGTCTTCATGTATCCAATGAAAGCAGGATCAGAAAAAACCAAAGAATTGTTTCTAAGTATTATTAACAGAACTGATAAACTCTCTACTCAACCGGAATTTTATAATACATTGTTCAATACTTGTACAACAAATATTGTGAAGCATGTAAACTTGATAAGTCCTAAAACGATACCAACTATAGATACGAGTATCTTATTCCCTGAAAATTCCGATCTTTTGGCATATAAGCTAGGGCTTATTGATACTGATTTACCAATTGATAAAATACGAAATAAATTTAATATAAACAAGAAAGGGGAGATGTATAAAAATGATCCAAATTTTTCTATTAAAATAAGGGAATAAATCAATGCAAAATAAAATCCCACTCAAGGGTTTTTTATTTTTAATAGTATTTCCATGTAACTGTACTTCTTCCGATAGGCCACGTTGTGTAAATCATAAGTTTATTATATTGTTTGCTTCATTGAAGTCTTTATTACATATTAGATTGTGTATTAGGTTCAACTACGCCGCGGCGGGTGATATTGGATATCACCTCTTTTAAGACTACTATAATTTCTGTATATATATGTGTGCATATAACTCATAATTATTATCTTTTGTTATGGTAGTGTCTTACGAATAATATCGATACCATAACTAACTATATATACGCGATGTGAGATAATTTTATTACACCTACTATAATCTTTTTAAAGATCGTACTATTCCTATAAGTACAACAGCACCTATGAGGGCTACGAAAAAGCTATATAAGTTAAATCCTGTTGTGCCCGTTTCTCCAAAAAGATTCATAATATAACCACCTATAACTGCACCAATTATACCGACGACTATATTTAATAGTGCTCCTTGTTGTGCATCTGTTTTCATAATAATTGAAGCAATCCAGCCAACAAGTGCTCCAAAAATTATCCATAGTATTATTCCCATATATTTATTTTTTTAAATTAATTTATAATTATAAGACCATGTTATGTAACAAGTCTTGGTATATTAGACGTTTCGAGCTGGGGTATTCTTACAAGGTAAAAATAAATATAGCTTACTCATTTACAAAAAATAACAGGTCTTTTAATTAATGTATAAAAATATGAGTAAAACTGATTTTAAAAGACACCCCCTTGCTTCAAAGACAAGCTATTTTCTTTGCAAATTTAAAATATGTGATATACTTAAGTAACTTAACTATTTAAGTTAAGTTATTAAAAGGTAATATATTATTAATTTAATTTAAAAATAAAACAAATATATGGATAAAACATCAAATGCAGGAACAATTACAACTATTGTTATAATTGTATTAGTAATAATCGGAGTTGTGGTATATATGAAATCAGACAATAATACAATGAAAGACAATAACACAGTGAAAGACAATACTATGATGAATAATAATGACAAAATGATGACTACTGAGGATACTAAAAATATGACAGTGACAGAGGATGGGGTAATGGTCGGAGGTGCTATGATGGTTAAAAGTAAAGATATTGTAGATAATGCAATTAATGCAACTAATGTTACAACACTAGTTGCAGCAGTAAAAGCTGCTGGACTCGTAGAGACATTAAAGGGGGCAGGACCTTTTACAGTATTTGCTCCAACAAACGCGGCTTTTGCAAAATTGCCAGCTAAGACAGTTGAGACTCTACTTAAACCAGAAAACAAAGCAACTCTTGTAAAGATTTTGACATATCACGTTGTAGCTGGAAGATATACAGCGGCAGATTTAAAAGATGGTATGACTTTAAAATCAGTCGAAGGTGAAAATCTGATGATTAAGAAAGATACGTCTGGAAAGATTACTATTAATGGAACAGCTATGGTTGAAACTGCAGACGTTATTTCTTCAAACGGAGTAACATTTGTGATTGACACTGTTTTGATGCCAAAGATTAAATAGTTTCTAAATAGAAAACACTTATATAGTGTTTTCGGTTTTGGAAATTAACAAAAATAATTTAATAAAAAATATGAAATACATAATGAAAACACCAGTCTTGATCCTACTATTTATTATAATAGTTGTTTTGTTTATTGCTTATTTTAAAAGACAAGACCAAATCCGAGTTACCAAGCAAACCGAAAACTTAAAATCATTCAGTACTACTACTAAAGAAAATCTATTGACACCTGCGCAGTATAAGATTCTTAAAGAGGGAGGGACAGAAATACCGTTCACAAGTCCTTTATTACATGAGAAAAGAAAAGGGACGTATGTAACCGCTGATTGTAATGAACCAGTATTTCGCAGTGAGCAAAAATTTGACTCAGGAACAGGGTGGCCAAGTTTTTATGCACCTATAAATAAAGAAGCAGTAATCGAAAAAATAGACATTATGATTGGAATATCACGAACAGAAATCATCTCACCAATTTGTAAAAGTCATTTAGGTCACGTATTTAATGATGCACCTCAAACGCCGACTGGACTACGATATTGTATAAACGGACTAGCTTTGATTTTTATACCTGATAAAATCCAATAATTATGGGTACATTTCTTAAAAAAATAAAAGACACGATTCATAATCGTAAAACATATCGAGCTGGGCTTCTACAAGCCAAAGTATACCGTATATTGAAAGGATATAGTCAGGATAGGTTGATAAGTGAATATGGCTTATCAACTATCGACTGGGCGCTTTTAGGCTTGCTGAATGACAATCCTGTAGGCTTGAGGCCAAGTGTGATAGCTGATGCGTTGGGTGTTGAGCCTCCATTCATTACTGTTTTGATTACAAGGCTTATGACCCTTGGGCTTATTGATGTAAGGACTAAGAAAGATGATGGTAGGGTAAAAATATTCTTCTTGAATGCTGAAGGAAGTAAACTGGTACCCGAAGTCGAGAAATATTTAAGATCACAGATGAGTTTTCTTATAAAAGGAATAAATCCGAGAGATTTGATGGCGTATTCTTCAGTACTTGAGCAGATTGTAGAAAATAGTAAGGAGTTGAAGTTCAAGAAGTTTACAGGGTTTAGGGATTAGGTTTAGGCTTGAATAACAAACTACACCACAGATTTTTATCTCAGTATTCTGTATAATGGGACTTATGGAAAATTTTATCCCACAAAAAAACTTTATACTCTACACATCAGATACAGGGGATGTTAGACTTGAAGTCTTTATTCAAGATGAGACTATTTGGCTTACTCAGAAAATGATGGCCGAGTTATTTGACATTGAAGTAAGTACTGTGGCATATCATATTCAAGAAATCTATAAGAGCCTTGAATTGCAAGAGATTCGAACTGTTCGAAAAATTCGAATAGTTCAAAAGGAAGGAAGTCGAGATGTTTCTCGAGAAATAGAATTTTACAACCTCGATATGGTTATATCTGTAGGATACCGAGTAAACTCAACTCGAGCTACTCAGTTTCGTATCTGGGCCACAAATATACTTCGAGAATATATAGTTAAGGGTTTTGTTATGAATGATGACAGGTTAAAGCAAGGTGGAAAGATGTTCGGTAAAGACTATTTTAAAGAGCTCTTGGAAAGAGTAAGGTCTATACGTGCAAGTGAAAGCAGATCATACAAAAGAAAAGATGGGTTTAGTAACATATGCAAATTCTCCATCGGGTAGGATATTGAAAAGTGATGTGATTATTGCTAAGAATTATTTCATTTCATTTTATATTTGAATATCTTCTAGTAAAGTATTTCTTTCAAGTTCTACTCTCTCATCTCTTAATATAAAACCATCCCCATCTCTCACTGGCATATTTATCCAAAGATTAGTAATTTTAGCTGACCACATTTTTTGAACACTTCCTGCTGAATAATAATCCAAATTAATTTTTTGTTGTCCCTCCTTTGTCCTAAAAGAGTTGGTGATCTCCAATCCAACTTCTAATTCATTTCCATCAAGTATATGGCCACCTTCGCATTTTATATAAACTCCGTCATTTTCCATCCTATCAAATAAAACCGCAAATATCTGACCAGTCCTTAATATATTTTGAGAATGCAGCGTTTCGATATTTGAATCCCAATATATATGTTCAAGTTTTTCATCATATAAAAATTTAATAGGACTGTTGTGAGGTGAGCCGTCTGCATTTGTGGTAGCAAGTGAAATATGTCTACTTGTATATATTAGTTCCTTCGCTTTATTCATTTTTATTTCTGGGATTTCCATAGTCATATTATACATAGAAAGTTCTATCAAGAAAAAGGCCGTCCCTTAACAGACGGCAATTCTCAGCAAGCGGAGGAGGTGAGATTCGAACTCACGGGACCCGTTAGAGCCCTCTTGTTTTCAAGACAAGCGCATTCGACCTCTCTGCCACTCCTCCATAAAGTGTGTACGTCGATATACCTTTATGATATTATCAGATTATCTATGAAATATCTAGGGCTAGACTATGGAGCAAAAAAGATCGGCATTGCTATTAGCGATGATAGGGCATCACTGGCTTTTCCAAGAGATATCATTATTAATGATAATGCACACATAGAGTACATTCAGCATCTTTGTGATCAAGAAGAAATCAAAGACATAGTGATTGGAAAATCTATCGATTTTGATAAAAAAGATAATTCAATTGAAAAAAAAATAACTACTTTTATCAAAATTTTAAATGAAGAAAAAAAGTACACAATTCACAGAATTGATGAACGAATGACTACTACTTTGATCACGGCTGAAACTCGACATTCATTTCAAAAAAAACAGACTCCAAAAAACTTTTCTAGAAATGCAAAAGCTGTTCGAATTAACACAAAAGATGATGATGCGAAAGTTGCTGCATTAATTCTTCAAAATTTTCTCGATTCAAAATCAAAACTGTAGTATAATCACTATATGATTACATTTGATGAATTTAAAAAGATAGAAATGAAAGTAGGACAAATTATATCAGCTATACCAGTAGAAGGGTCTGAAAAATTACTAAAACTGGAAGTTGATTTTGGAGAAGATAAAACAAGAACAGTAGTTTCTGGTATTGCGGGACACGTTGAACTAAATGATTTTATCGGTAGTCAAAAAGTGTTTATCACAAACCTTGAACCAAGATCTATTATGGGTATAGAAAGTCAGGCTATGATTTTGGCAGGTAAAGATGGACAAGGTTTAGCATTGATTGTTCCAACACGAGAATTACCAATTGGCACATTATTATCATAGTATACACATGAGTACTTTTTTAAAAAAATTAATTAAATATCTTCCTGTACCAAAAATGATTAGATTTGATCATGCTGGTATTGATATTGGTATTGATCATATTAGATATATAAACTTTAAAAGTAAAAATGGACAACTATCTGTTGATAAATATGGTATTGAAACTTTAACAAAATCAGTTGATAAAAAAAGTCTATTATCAGAAAATGCCAATGTTGTCGTGGCTTTAAAAAAGATTCAGAAAGAATGCAAATATAAATATGTTGAAGTTTCTTTACCAGAAGAATTATCATATATCTACACTCAAGAAGTAGATGACGGTGACGTTTCAGCAATAAAAGGACAGATTGAATTTAAGATTGAGGAAAATGTACCACTAAAAGCAGATGAAGCAATTTTTGATTTTGTAGGTGTTCTCACATTAAAAAATAACAGAAGATTAATATCAGTTTCAGTTATTTCTAAAAAAGTGATTGAAGATTATACTGAAACATTTCAAAAATGTAATATGAAAGTGGTTTCATTTTTAATACAAAATCAAGCGTTGAGTAAATCATTAATAAAAACTAATGATACAAACGCATACTGCATTGTTGCCATAGAAAAAAGATACATTGTAGTTTCTATTGTTTCTTCTGGAATTGTTTTATACACTTCTACAATTAATAAAACACTATTTGATGATAATTTAAATTTAGAGAGAAATGAAATCCTAGAGGAGGTAATAAAAGATATTTATAGAATAATAGTATTTTGGTTATCCTATATTGAAAATAATGAAACCTATGGATTGGAAAAAATAAAATCTATCATTGTTAGTTCTACTCATTCAAATATCATAGAGTCAGAGTTTATAAACATGATGATTAACAAATTAGCAATACAAATAGATAAGCCAAATGTATGGGCAAATGCTTTTGATCTCGATATTCAAATTCCACCAATCAATAAAATTAATTCTTATCAATACGCAACTGCAATTGGTTTAGCATTACCAAGATTATTAAAATAAATATATGCTCTTCTTAATTACAAAAAAACAAAAAGATAAAATACTAGATGAATATCATGGAAATCTAATACAAATTTTTACTTTAAGTGTAGTGATATTGTTTATTATGTTTTTAATTTCTTTATTTCCATCATATCTAACTATGAAAGTTGATAGGCAAATACTCACAGATAAAATTGCACCATTCCAAACAGAATTAGATCTGTCCAAGGTTGATGGTGAAAAGAATAATACCGCGGGTATCAATAATGATATTTCTATCTTAAGTCTAAATCCAAAAAAAGATACTATTGAAATTTATAGGGAAATAAAAGATATATATTTACAAACTCCGAATGTTCAAATTGTAAATATAAGTGTTGATAGTTTAGGAAAAAAAGTTACTGTAACTGCCAATATAGATAATAAAAATACAGCAAATCTACTAGTTGATAAATTAAATTCTACTCGATATAAAGGTGCCGACTTACCGTACTCTGTCTTTAGTCAAAATAAAAACTTTATTTTTAGTCAAACATTATCCTATGAGTAATATAAAATTAAATTTAAATAAAAAAACTGTTAGTCTAATTATATTAATTATAGTTATTTTAATACTTATTTATCCAGTATATTTTATCGATAATAAATTTAGAAATTATAAAACTGAAGTATTGGGGGACTACACCAAGTTAGCCGAGCTTCAAAGCGAAAAAAATATACTTTCTATGTACAATAAGATTTTATTAAAAGGGTCCAAAGAATCAATTCAAATTAAAGAGCATATTTTATCCAGTGATAGGAAAGATGTACTTGGTTTAATAAATGAATTAGAAAACTACGTTAAAAAAGTTGGATTAACAGACAGTGGGTCTTCACCAATACAATCTGTTTCAACTCGTGAAAATACTACTCTTACAAAATATAAAGCATCAGATTTGGTTATTAGTATAAAAGTTGCTGGAAGTGAAAAAAATATTGATAATTTTGTAAATTTACTCAACAATCTCCCAAAGATTTCATACATAGAAAAATTTGATGTACGATTTGACCAAGTAAACAATAAAAATAGTGCTACTATAATATTAGTAATGTTTCAAAAAAATGAAGTTAAATAATAAAAAAAAACAAAAAAAACAATTTGATCCGATTTATCACTGGTATTTATTATTGCTGACTTTTTTTATACTTTTATGTATTGTTATATCATACAGTGTTTACACTTTTTTTTACATAAAAAATGAAATAGTCTTAATTGACCTTGAGGCTCAAAATAACGCACAAAATTCAACTTCAACCGAGATTATCGAGAAATCACGTAATAATTCAAAGTTTTTAAAAGATATTAATAATTTAAATAAAACATTGGAAGAATTTAATAAAAAAGAAATAGAATATAGTAGGCTTATTAAAACAGCAGTTGTCGCACCTATTATTGCCACAACAACAGCAACGACCACGGTTGCAACTTCGACGAACTAATGTTATATATTATATACGCTCTTGTAGTTCAATGGATAGAACTGCGGACTTCTAAGCCGTTAATGTTGGTTCGATTCCAACCGAGAGCACTACAGGCACTTCTATTTTGATAAATCAAAATATGTCGCATAAGTTTTAAAAAGTTACGAGAAAGACGGTAATAATCCTCATCTATCGCAGATGAGGATTTTCCTCTGACTCAGACCTAAAGTTCTTCCGTCAATCCTTTCTCTTCATTTTCCACACTTGTTGTAATCATCAAGCCTTTTTATCCTTTACTCATACTTTATTGATGAGGGCGCTCTTTCTTTGTAATAAAATAATGGCTTAAGGTATATAAAGATAAAGAAAATTGGTTTTATTTCAAATAAAAAGTTTACAAATAAAAAATAATTTTCCATTATAAAATATGATTATTATTTAATATATTATTGAATAACTTTAAACCCGCATCACAGTTCTAAAGAAATTTGATTTTATATTTTTCAAGAATATAATTATGCGTAATGATAGCAAAAAATAGTAATCACAAAAGAATAGATGGTGATATGACAGTTGGTGAACTGGCTGTTATGATTGATAATAGCTTCACATTCATGCAAAATCAGATAAATGACTTGAGGACTGATATGGTTGCTAGTTTTGCACATCTCACTAATCGATCTGACACTTTTGAAAAAGATGTAAATAAGCGTTTCGATAAAGTTAACAAAAAATTTGATATTATCGATAAAAACATGACGAATCCATATGAATTTCAAAATCTTGTTTTACGAGTTGATAAGATTGAAAAAAAAGTCACATAATTCTCCCTCCGTAATAAAAATGCTATAATACACGTATATGATATATATGCGTAAAACTTTACTATCTATAACAATGCTTTTTTTTGTAGGTACTACTGGTACTGTATTTGCTGACACGGTTAATACTGTAAACTTGAAAATGTACAAAGATATAAAATTAAATGCCCCTATCTATAAACAACAATATTCTAATAGTTGTGAAGCTGCAGCATTGCGTATGGCACTAGCATTTAAAGGTATTATGAAAAGCGAAATACAAATTTTAACAAAATTTGGTTATAATCCAACTTCTAGAGATTGGGTTAAAAATATCTGGGATGATCCACAAAAACAATATGTTGGATATGTTGATGTTGTAGGTAAAATGGAGGGTGGTTATGGAGTGTATGGTCTTCCAGTGGTTAAGGCAGTTGAAAGTTTTGGACTAAAGTCAGAATATGCAACAAGTACTGCAATAACGCCAACTTGGATAGCACAAGCTATTGATAATAAAAACCCAGTTTTGTTTTGGGGATATACATCTTTTAAAGAGCCTGCATACACGTGGACAACACCTGAGGGTGCAACAGTCAAGGCGTTTAAAGGAGAACACGTTAGGCTAATTCTAGGTTTTAATGGAACTATTGAAAATCCAGTAGGATTTTATGTGCACGACTCAGTAACTACAAAAGCCTTTGAATATTGGACAACTGAAAAACTAATGGCACATATTAACAAAGTACCAGGAGTGACTGATCAAGCGGTGGTTGTAAAGTAGTTTTTGTTAAGGGTATACTATGGTAATGATCGCCACCTTTATAGCTTTATTGTTTTCAATCGTTTCAGTACCAAAAATTGTACAAACTATATCAGAACCGAAACCTGTAACTATTTTATTTTTAGGTGATATGATGTTTGATCGCAGTGTACGCGTAAAAGCAAATTCTATAGGGTATGAAAATATCTTTGGTCCAAGTACCACAACTATTGCTCAATATGATCTAACGATAGCAAATCTTGAAGGCCCAATTACTTCTTACAAATCAAAGCTTGTGACAGATTCAGGAAAGGCAATATCTGGTTTTCAATTTACATTTGATCCTCTAGTTGCATTTGCAATAAAAAAAGCTGGAATTGACATAGTCAGCTTAGCAAATAACCATACTTTAAATTTTGCGCAGGATGGATTAAATCAAACTAGAAAAATTTTGACAGAAAACAATTTAACATATTTTGGTAGTCCAAGTAATACACCGGCCTACACTGCAACAAGTACATGTATAAATAATATATGTATTGGTATGATTGGTTGGAATGAATTTGGTTTTGTGAATGACGAATTGATTATAGATAAAATAAAAGAAATGAGGTCTCATGTCGATTATTTAGTGATCTATCCTCACTGGGGAATAGAGTATCAAATAACTCCAAGTAAAAAACAAACAGACTTAGCTCACAAGTGGATAGATGCAGGTGCTGATGTGATTATTGGGGCGCATCCACATGTGGTTGAAACAGTAGAGGTGTATAAAAATAAATATATATTTTATTCTCTTGGTAATTTTATCTTTGATCAATATTTTTCATTTAATACAACTCATGGTATTGGGGTAGGTGCCACAATATATAAAGATAAGGTAGAATATAAAATAATTCCTTTTTCGAGTGTGGGGTCAAAAGTGAGTATTCCGAGTGAGGATAATAAGAATAAATTATTTGATATTTTGAGAAAAAGCTCAAAAACAAATCTAGAACAAATGATTAAATTATAAATGTATAAAAAAGAGGGCCGTGTAAGCGGTCCCTCTGGAACAAAATTTTTATTATTGAATTGATGCTTGGTCTTTTGTAACAGCAGCGATTTTTTCGTAATGAATCCCTAAAGCATCAGCACCTTCAGATAATGCTAAATAAAGACGACTGAGGGTCTCAGGATTGATGTTCAATTTCTTATGAATATCAAAAACACATTGACTTAAGTCATTGACATAAACATGTAATGGTGAGATATCATCGAGCAATAGTGCAGCATGCACCATTTGACTTGTTATAGTTGCGTGAGAGATAAAATTATCCGTATCGACAGCGATATTTAATCCCTTAACGAGTAAATCTATCGCGTACTCAACTTTTTCGGGATTGTGTCCGTCGGTTTTGCAAATAATAACTGCAGCCACTTCGTAATCTTCGGCTGTCCAATTGGTTATGTATTTTTGGGCTTTTAGAATTAAGTTTTTACCAACAACTTTAACTTGAGCCATTAGCTCTTCCCAGTTTTCATAGTCTGTTCCCATATGCTGTGTTGCAATAGCACCTGTCTCAATGATATTTCGGCAGGTTTTTGCAAGATGGAAATATCCATTTTTCTTATCATCTTGTTCTATTAGAGATTCTGAGTGCTGTCTTGATTTATTAAATTCAGTGCGTGCTTGATTTGCGGTAATACCTTCCCATGTCATGTGTTGTAGTGGTGAGTTCATACATTTTTGTTATACCATATATAAATAAAAAGGGTAATAGACAGTATTGGTTGGACTTGAAGCCTACGGCTTCAGTACGGGTTTTATATTTTCTCAAACCCCACAGGTTCTCGAAAATATATAAAACCCTTTCAAGTCCCTCACGAATATGCATACATGCATATTCTATCGCTTACATAGTGCAAAATAAATAGAGCCCTTAAAGAAGGACTCTATTTATTTAACATGTGCGCGATGAGGGACTTGAACCCCCGACCTTCTCAGTGTAAATGAGTTGCTCTACCAACTGAGCTAATCGCGCTTCTTGTGAAAATAATATATCATATTCCTATTTGATATACAAATATAACTATAGTACTCTAATACTATGCGCAGGTGGCGAAACGGTAGACGCACTACCTTGAGGTGGTAGCGCCCGCAAGGGTGTGGGAGTTCAAATCTCCCCCCGCGCACATGAAAAATAAAGAATTGGTTCAAGATAAAAAGTATACCCTAGGTAAAAGGGCATTTTGGTTTTTGTTTTTTAAACATGGTTTCAAACCTTTTTTATTTTTACTATTTTGTTTAGTTTTAGTTTATTTTATAAATACTGTGAACTTTCAAGATTGGTTTTTAACTCTAGATACTATTATAACAATTAATATCTTAAATCTTTGGATTATATCTTTAGGTGCTTGTGTATTATTTTTAATATTTGTTTCAACATTTGAAAGATATATTCAACATAAGTTTTTATTAGGTGAACATTCATTTCATGTTCGACGTGGAATATTTATGGTCAAAGAAAAAGTTATTCCGTATAGACATATACAAAATGTAGATATAGATAGACCGTATCATTATAGATTACTTGGGTTGTCAAAATTAAATATCACAACCTCACGTCTTGATAATTTTGAAGATGAGAAGACAAACCTAATTCCGATAATAGATAAACATTTAGCTAAAAAATTATCTGACTTCCTTATCAAACAAGGGGTAAGAAGTCATAATGGTCCGAGAAGTGAAGTTGTGCAAAGTTCAAACACAGCTATTATTATAGAAGAGGAAATAAATCAAGAATAATCTATGTCTCTATTTTTAGTACAATTATCGATATATATCACCAACGCTTTTGCACCAGAAGTGTTAGTGTTGTTTTGTTTTTTCATGTTGGCTCTCAGCGTTTTGTATTTTAATATTAAAGAAATAAAATTAAAAGAAGCACTCAGTGTAAATTGTCCAAATAATGTAAAAGGTGTTATTGTCATCTCATTATCTGTTTTTATTGCTGGAATTCTATCTGCCGTCTTAAAATTTATTTTCAAAATTCAACGACCTGAAAATATGTTAGTTTTAGAAAATGGATATAGCTTTCCATCAGGACATGCCTCAGTGATTTTTGCCTTTTGTTTTGCTGCATTGTTTATATTATTTAGATATTTTAAAAATCATAACAATGTATATATAACATATCTTCACGCTATCTTGTTTGTTTTGACGGCTTTGTTGGTATCATTGACTCGTGTCATATTACAAGTCCATAGACCAGTCGATTTGATTGCAGGATTTATTGTTGGTATTGCCTCTACTTACGCAGCTATTAAAATGTATTATACTATAACTAAATATGTCGATTTTAAAATTTTTAAATAGTTTCAAATATGCTCTTTATGGGTTAAAAAAAATTTTTCGGGAAGAACAGAATTTTCAAATACATAGTTTTTGTGCTGGTGTTGTAATCTTACTCTCAATATTTAAATTTCATTTTAATTATATTGAGTTAAGTTTAACTTTTATTTGTATCGCACTTGTGCTGGCTATTGAAATTGTAAATACAGCAATCGAAAATACCTGGGATCATTTAGAACCAAATCATAATCCAGTTGTTAAAACTGTAAAAGATATGATGGCAGCTGCAGTTATGATAGTTTCAATTTTTTCTGCTATAGTTTGGGTATTACTTATTGTTAATAGATACTAATTTACATGGAAACACTTTTACTCAAGTCAAAACCAATTCTGGATTTTTTTCACCTTCATTATCAAATGACTGGCCTGGCAATTAAAGCTCGTCTTGATATTTTTCTAATTGGAAATAATCCCGCTTCGCAAATATATGTAAAAAAGAAAACTGAATTTGCTGAAAAATTAAGTATAGAAATTGTTGTTCATAGATACGAATCGGATGTTGATGAAGAATTTATTAAATTAGAAATAAAAAAAATATCAGACAATTCAGAAGTTGACGGTGTAATGATACAATTGCCATTACCTAAACAATTAAATATTCGTGATTTATATAATCAAATTAATTATAAAAAAGATATAGAAAGTTTGTCAGATGTGAACGTGGCCAAAAGAGCTTATGGAGAAAAAACTCATTTACCCGCAACAGCTCGAGCAGTGCAAAGTATTTTTGATTTTTATCAAATAGAAATCGAAGGTCTGCATGTTGTTATGGTAGGCAATTCTGATATAGCAGGAAAACCAATAGCAAGCATGTGTCTAGATAAAAAGGCGACGGTAACGATTTGTCATGAATTTACAAAAGATTTGCAAAGCATAACAAAGACTGCCGATATATTAATAGTAGCGATAGGTAAACCTAAATTTATAGATGCATCATATGTAAGAGATGACAAAACACAAATCGTTATAGATATAGGAATAAATGATATTGGGACTGAAGGTGAAAGAAGGGTTTGTGGGGATGTAGATTTTAAGAAGGTAAAAGACAAGGTTCTTGCAATTACTCCGGTCCCTGGAGGGGTGGGTCCACTAACTATAATGGGTCTTATTGAAAATCTCCTCGAGTCAGTGGTACAATAGGGGTATGAATAACTTACAACAAAACATAACCGAATTCGTTCAAGCAAATAATTTAAGAAAAAATCTTGCTACATTAATCTTAATTTTTATAGCTCTGTTTCTTATAGCCAAGACAGTGCTTACATACAAACAAGCTGTTAGTTACAAAGATAATAGTACAATCAACTATATCTCTGTTAGTGGTAAAGCTGAAAAATATACTGTACCTGATACATTAACTTTCAACATCACTATCAGTGAGGAAGGAAAAGATGTGTCAGAGGTGACCATAAAAGCAAAAGCTAAAGCTGATAAGGCTATTGCAATACTTATTGCTAACGGAGTAGAGAAAGAAAATATAAAATTAGAAAATTATAATGTATCGGATAAATATGAAAACATCTCACAACCTTGCGCCTATCCTCAAAACGTAAAAATGATGACTGCTGTTTCATACCCATGTCCAACAAATTCTAAAATTGTTGGTCAAATACTTACCCAAACAATGATGGTAAAAGTTCGTGATATAGAGAAAAATGCTGATAATGTAAAAAGAACAAAAATTATAAGTGAATTATCAGCTGAAAATATAAAAGTTGATGGCTTTAATTTTACAGTTTACGATATGGAAGCTGTTCAAAAAGAAATCAGAGATGAAGCTATCAAAAACGCTAAAGAAGATGCTAAAAAACTAGCTCGTTCACTAGGTGTTAGATTGAATGAATTGTCATCATTTTCAGATAACACACAACCAGCCTACCCACTCAATGGAGGAACAACATATGATACTATGAGTGTAAAGTCAGCGAGATCAAATATGGCACCTGTGGCTCCAGAGTTGACTCCAGGACAAGAGAAGATTACGTCAAATGTAACGTTGACATACTCAATCAAATAGGCTATTCTAATAATATGTTTAAAGCGCTCCAAAAAGAGCGTTTTAAAATTGAAAAAATAAAAAAATTAATATATAAAAAAACATGTCAATCGTATCATATATAAAAGATGTCGCATCTGAAACTAGAAATATAAAGTGGCCTACTCGAAAGCAAGTGATAAGCTATACACTTATCGTGATCATTCTTTCATTACTCTTAGCGGCATATATTGGAGCGCTTGATGCTGCATTTGCAAAATTATTATCAATTCTTCTTAACTAACACAATTTTATAAAATAAAAATTTATGGCAAAACAAATTGAAAAGGATCGAAACTGGTATGCGGTACAAACATATTCAGGATATGAAAATGCAGTTGTTCGTAACTTAAAGCAACGTATAGAATCTCTGGGACTTGAGGATAAGATATTTAACGTATTAATCCCAACAAAAAAAGTTATCAAAATCAAATCAGGAAAAAGGATTGAAGAAGATGAAAAAATCTACCCAGGATACGTACTTGTTGAAATGATTGTTAATGACGAAACATGGTTCAACGTTCGAAACACTCCTCGTGTAACTGGGTTCGTAGGATCAGGAAATATACCTGTACCTGTAACTGATATTGAATTAGCTGATATCTTTGCAAATATGAAAGGAGATAATCTGATACATAGCCTCGATGTACGAGTGGATGAATATGTTTCAATCGTTGACGGTCCTTTTAAAGACTCTGAAGGTAAGGTTTCAAAGATTGATCAAGAAAAAGGTAAGCTTATTGTGTTGGTTTCTATGTTCGATCGCGAGATTCCAGTTGAGCTCGACTTCTTGCAAGTAAAGAAAAAATAGGTTATTATCAATCGTACAAACAGATTCGCTAAAACAAACTAAATATATATGGCAAAAAAAGTAACAAAAATAATAAAATTACAGATAGCGGCAGCAAAAGCTACACCTGCACCACCTATTGGTACAGCGCTGGGCCCGGCTGGTGTTAATATTGCAGATTTCGTAAAGAGATTTAACGATGCAACACAAGCTTTAGTAGGAAATACTGTTCCAGTTGTGATCAGCGTATATGACGATAGATCATTTGATTTTATTATGAAAACAGCTCCAGCAGCTGAGATGGTGAAAAAAGCTATCGGTCTTGAAACAGGGTCAGGTACCCCAAACTCTAAAAAAGCTGGGAAGATTACAAAAGCTCAAGTAGCTGAGATTGCAGCCAGAAAGATGGTAGATATGAATGCATATAACATTGAAGGGGCAATCAAAATGATCGAAGGTACATGCCGATCACTTGGGGTTGAGGTTGTGAACTAATACAATTTCACACAAAAATATAAAAGACATCCGTTTGGGTGTTTTTTTGTTTTATAAATTAAATAATGTATAATCCATTACATGAAAAGCCCAAACGAGCGTGAGTCAGCGATACTAAAGTATTGGCAAGATAACAACATTTTCCAAAAAAGTCTTGATAAAAATAAGGATAAAGAGACTTTTAGGTATTATGATGGACCGCCATATGCAACAGGTTTACCTCACTTTGGGAATGCCTTGCCCACAGCTATCAAAGATATGTACCCTCGTTATAAGACTATGAGGGGGTATGATGTGCCTCGTTCTTGGGGTTGGGACTGTCACGGTTTGCCTATTGAAAGTTTGGCGGAGAAAACTTTAGGTTTTCAAGGAAAAAAAGATATAGAAGAATTTGGTGTTAAAAAGTTTAACGAAACTGCGCGTGACTCAGTATTTAAATTTCGTGAAGACTGGAAAAAAATCATACCACGACTTGGAAGATGGGTAGATATGGATAATGATTATCGAACACTAGATGCTACATTTATGGAGTCAAACCTATGGGCATTTAAAAAGCTACACGATAAAGGGTTAGTCTATGAAGGGTATAAAGTTATGCCGTGGTGTCCGCATTGTGAGACAGTGCTTTCAAATTATGAGGTGACGGAAGGATATAAAGAGATCAGCGATTTATCTGCGTATGTCTATTTTAAAATTATAGATGGTGAATATAAAGATGCATATATGATTGCCTGGACCACAACTCCTTGGACTCTTCCAGGAAATGTTGCATTGGCAATCAATAAAGATTTTATATATATACTGGTGGACACTGGTTCAAAAAAAATAATCGTATCAAAGTCATCACTTGAAAAAATAATCACGTTTAAAAAAGAAGGTGAGGAATTTTCTGTTATTAAAGAAATAAAAGGGGATGAACTACTTGGTATAAAATATCAACGTATATTTAATTACAATATATTATCAGAATCAGATAATATAAATACTCAAATAAATGATGTTGAAACTGGTTGGAAAATATATCACGGCAATTTTGTAACCGATACAGATGGTACAGGAGTGGTACATATTGCTCCTGCGTTTGGTGATGATGATATGAAATTAATGCAAAGTGAATATTTACCAATTATAAAACATGTTAATTCCAAAGGTGAATTTGTAAAAGAGGTAACTGATTTCTCAGGTTCCGTAAAACCGAAAGATGATCATTCTAAGGCTGATATTGAGATTATAAAGTATTTGGCTCATAATGGGCACTTATTTGCGAAAGAAAAATATATTCACACCTATCCACATTGTTGGAGATGTAAAACACCACTACTGAACTATGCGACTTCATCTTGGTTTATTATGACCACTGCTGTTAAAGACAGGATGATAGAAATAAATAATCAAATCAATTGGTATCCAGATGAGATTGGACATAAACGACTTCAATCATGGCTCGAAAATAATCGAGATTGGGCTGTGTCTCGCAGTCGTTATTGGGGAACACCGTTACCGATATGGAAATCTAAAAATGAAGAATCTGAGAATAAATATATTTGCCTTGGTTCAGTAAAGGATATTAAGAGTAAAACTGTAAGAAATAAATATACAGCTATGAGGCACGGTGAAGCAACCCATCTTATAGAATCAGTTATGAGTTCCGGTTTAGAATTTTCAAGTCGCCACCATCTAACAGATAAAGGCAGAAATGACGTTGCTGCTTCAGCAGAAAAAATGATAATAGAAAATAATATTCCAGATATTATTTACACTTCTCCAATAGTGCGAACTCATGAATCTGCAGAAATAGTAAAACAAATCATAAAACAAAAAACAGGAAAAGATATAGAATTAAAGATTGATCCTCGATTGATAGAACAACAGTATGGTGATTTAGATGGTCAAAGTGATGAAATATACAATACATTTACTGCAAATAAGTCAGAAAAATTTATTAAATCATTTCCAAATGGTGAAAGTCTGGCAGATGTAAAAAAAAGAGTAGCAGAATTTTTGTATGAAATAGATTTACAATATAAAGATAAAAAAATATTGATAATAACACATGAAGGTTGTGTATATAACTTCCAACATGTTGCAAATGGTGATAGTTGTGAGGATATAGTAAAAGGAAAAAAGGTTTGTGAAAAAACAAAACCTGCTCAGTATACATCTATTGATTTTGCATTTATTCCGCATAACGATTTGTATGAACTTGATTTTCATAGGCCGTATATTGATGAAGTAACGTTTGTAGAAAATGGAGAAGTATACAAAAGATTACCTGAAGTATTGGATGTTTGGTATGATGCTGGATCAATGCCTTTCTCATCAGTGAACTACCCGTTTTCATTTGACGAATCAGCACAAAAAGAATTTGAAAAAAATTTAACTGTAGATTTTGTAGCTGAGAGTTTAGATCAAACTCGTGGATGGTTTTACTATATGTTGTTTATGTCGGTTGCCTTATTTGATAAAGCACCATTTAAGAATGTGATGGTGGGTGGAATGGTTTTGGCAGAAGATGGTAAGAAGATGAGTAAGAGTTTAGGAAATTATCCTGACTTGATGACAGTTGTAGAAGAGTTTGGAGCTGATTCTCTTAGATACTTTCTGCTTTCATCTCCTGTAACTCGAGCAGAAGAGTATACATTTTCACAAAAAATGTTGAATGAAATTAATAATAAATTTTTCAATAAAATTTCAAATGTTATTTCATTCCTAGAGATGTACGGTGTTAAAAATCTTTCAATCGATGTAGATATTGATTTTTCAAATATAAATGTACTTGATGCTTGGATTGAAATAAAAATTAATAGATTGGTAAAAGACGTAACTGAAAATTTAGATTTATATCAAACTGACAGGGCGGCTAAACCTATACTTGATTTTGTTGATGAATTATCAACATGGTATCTAAGACGTTGCCGAGATCGATTTAAAGATTCAGAGGCCGAAATAGTAACAAAAAACTTATTGATCGTTCTTATTACTTTAGCAAAAGTGATTGCTCCATTTACACCGTTTATGGCTGAAGAGATATATATCTTTGTGAAAAATTTTACAACTGTAAACGATAGTGCAGAATCTGTTCATTTAGAAGATTGGCCGGCGATTAAGGATATTAAAGATATTTCTGTTTTGGAAAAAATGACTCAAACTCGTTCTGTAGTTGAACAGGGTTTAGCAATGCGAAATAAAATAGGAATTAAAGTAAGGCAACCTTTAGTATCTATTTCTGTACAAAAAGAAATAATAGAAAATATTTATAAAGATATTGTTAAAGACGAGCTCAATGTTAAAAATGTTATCGAGGGAAGTGATGTAATACTCAATACAAACATAACTGATGATTTACGAATCGAAGGTATTGTTCGCGACATTATTAGAGAGATACAATCAAAACGAAAAGATTTAAACCTAGTTCCGAGTGATAAGATACAATTGATTATTAAAATAAATGAAAATATTTCCAGTTTTGTTGATATGATAAAATCATCTGTAAATTCAGATACTGTTGAGCTTGCTGAGGGTCAAGAGGTTGAAGTGACTGTACATAAAGCATAAACAAATGGTCTATACAATTTACGAAACAAACTGCATTATATTCGATATTAAAAATATGCGTGAAGATGATGCGCTTATTAAAGCATTTTCAGATAAGTTTGGGGTTATACATATTATCGCAACAAGTTTTAGAAAATCAAACGCCAAGCTAAAAGGCAATATTAAAGCTTTTTCTGTAAACAAGATAGCAGTGGTTCGAGGTAAGGAATTTTTTCGTCTGACAGATGTACATCATTTATTTGCATTCTCTGGATCAAAAAGCTTGGTTCAATTTTTAAGAGTAGCAGAAAGTTTATTTTTTAATGATGAAAGGGAGTATTTCGATGACATCAATACAAATATATATAATATGATTATTCATCTGTGTAAAAGTATTATATATGTTGTTAAGAGTGATCTTGTGAATAAAAAACACTTGTTAGAAATAATTAATATCTTTATTATTGTGTATATTCGTGGTCTACAAGGTTTTACAGATAAGATATCTATAGATGATATGATAAAACTAGAAGGGGAACCATTAATAGCTTGGTTTGAACATCAAAAAAGTATTTTAAATTCATATTATAAAAAACTAGGGTTTTAAGTCTTGTTATGTAAATGAGGGTGGGATATAATTATTATAGAACTATATTATTCACTAAACAAAATTATATATTTTACAATGTCATTCAATCCTTCATCTAAATTACTATTAATCCTCTCATTTCTTTTCACAGTTCAAGCAAACGCAGCCACCAACTTCCAAACCTTCCCCGACTTACAACTTGGCTCTGTAAGTAACTATGTAAAAGAGTTACAAAAGGTCCTCAATAGTAATGGTTTTCCAATCTCAACACTAGGTCAACCAGGATCACTCAACTTTGAGACAACAAGGTTTGGAGTTTTAACTCAAAAGGCACTTGCATTATTTCAATCAAAATATGGAATTATTCCTGCAACAGGAAATTTTGCCAGTAGGACTAAGGCAAAATTAGCTGAATTATCGAAAAATAAAAAATTAACAGAAACAATATCTTCAGGAACTCCTATAATTGGAGTGGTATATGCATTTGAAACAAACTACGAAGGTTGTGTAAATGGCAGAACGAGCTCACTAACGTATTATGGTGTTACTTTAACTTTTGCAACAAGTACCGCAAATCCAGAATTTCCACAATGTGGTCAGTTTGCCAATGGAGAACCGTGGCTAGTTGCACCAAAAGTTATAATTACGAATATCAATAAACCACCAGTACCACTTGATTCGAACAATATTGGAGGTGCTATGATCAATCCAGTTCCACTTCATGCTCAAGGATATGCACCCGGATTAGGTGCAGGTCATCCTCATGTCTATAATCCTTCATTAGATGTATCACTTGGTGTCTCAACGTTAACACCTTTACTTGTAAATGCAGGTGATTCATTGATCGTAGCCAGAGGTACACATCCACCGGGTGATAATGCAAACTTAATTGAATCAATAGTAGGCTTTGTTGTTCTCAATCAAGTACCGCCCGCAGGAAGTTTCAGACCGAGTCTGTACGGTACTGATCACACTATTCGATTTAATAAAAACAATATAGATTGGTCAGTGTTAAAAAATCTAGATCCAGTACCACTTACACCTACACAACAATGGATTGAAAACCCTGTTCGGTTACCTGCACTACCATTTTGGGAATGGGGTACAGGGTGGGAGGCCAGTTCGATACGGCCATTTATGAATAGTGCAGGGGGTGATGGTGGAGGATACAGATCCAATTATGGAAAAGATATTGCACAAAAATGGGGTCATATCGCTCTCTGGCTTAACACTGCTAATAAGCAAGCTGTAAAAGAAAAAACTATGATTCAAAGTATCCAAGCAGGACTTGATACGGCAAGCTTTTTGGATCAAGGTGGTATTTTTGCAGGATCAGGGGGTCATCAAATAGGAAATAAATTTCCACTTGTGCTTGCTGCAGCAGCTTTAGGTGATTCTCATCTCAAGACCCTTGCATCATCACAAAATAAATTTGTTGAAGATATAACAACATTCTTTGTTACGCAAGATGATGTTGCTCGAACGTTACGTCCATATAATGGTTTAACAGGCGAGCAGTATACTCAAGATGATGTCGGAATGGCAGATTGGGGAGTTTTACATGCATTTGAACCAGATAAAGATGATAAGCGATGGTTTTTTAATGGTGGATACCGTCTCATTCAATGGCCAGCTGAGACGGGGCAAATTTTGGCAGCTGAAATAATGGGACTACGTGATCTTTGGAATCATCCTGCTACTTTTGTATATACCGAAAGACATGCAGCTTTGGGAGGATTAGGGCCTGTTGGTGAAGGGGAAACTGCGATTGGTGACGAAGGTCAGATGTGGCAAAAATATAAACCCGCTTTAGCTGCGAGAAGAATCGCACCAGTAAGGTTTAGTCCATCTGGATCTCCTCGTAGTACAGCAGCTGAAACGGTTACTTTAACAACCGCAACACCTGATTCAGAGATCCACTATACTCTCGATGGTTCAGTACCAACGGAATCATCCTTGCTATATACCGGACCACTTACAGTTAATACCACTAAAACCATCAAGGCAATTGCTTTTAAATCAAATATGATTAAAAGTGATGAGATGCAAGCACGGTTTGTTTTCTCATTAAAACCTAGTGTAGAATGGACACTGGTAAGTGTAGATAGTGAATCTACATTGTATCCTGGTATTTTTGCATTCGATCGGGACCCTAAAACTTTTTGGTTAACAAATTTTTGGTGGTCAAATGAAAGACCGTATCCCCATGAAATTCAAATTGATTTAGGGAGAGAACATGCAATAAATGGTTTTCAGTATATCCCTCGTGTTGATGAATTTAAAGAAAATCTCGCAGACTATGAATTTTATGTAAGTACAGATGGTGTAGATTGGGGAACTCCTGTGGCGACAGGCAGACTGCTTAATCAACCAGGTGCTCAAGAAGTTTTGTTTTCAACTAAATCAGGTCGTTATGTAAGATTGAAAGGACTAAGTTCTGGTGACGGTAGTACACATCTTAGTATGGCAGAATTTGAACTTCGTGTTGCTGCAACAGATAGTTCAACTCCAGCCGATTCTGATGATGACGGCATACCCGAAACCCAAGACAAATGCCCAAACACACCAGTCAATCTACGCGCTTTTGTAAATATCTACGGCTGCCCCAAACCAACACTCTCTGCACTAAAGTTAATCAACAATATCAGTACTACAGACTTTACAAACATTGGTTCTCTAGAGTTAGAAGATACAAACTCAACATTTGGTAAATTACGATTTACTCAACCTGTAAACATCTTCGGAACATCAGACAAAACCTCACCAATCAACCTAGACTCATTTATCTCAATACAAGACAAGAAAGTCATTGTAAACACCACAAACGCCTCAC
>JACMMR010000051.1 GCA_014378965.1 Candidatus Parcubacteria bacterium
GTAGCATATTACCAAATAAGAAAAAACGTACCTGACAATACGTTTTTTCTAATGTGCGACATATTTTGATTTATCAAAATAGAAGTGCCCTTGTGGTGCCACTAGCGGGAATCGAACCTACATCTACCCCTTAGGACGGGACTGTTCTATCCATTGAACTATAGTGGCTTCCAACTTAATCAAGAATCAATCGGAATTATTTTTTTGTACTAGTACTAGAAGAAGCAGAAGCAGCTTCAGTAGCTTGTTGCTGTGCCATCATTTTTTCTGCATCAGCTTTTGAAATTACTTCGACAACTTCTACATCAAAAATAAGAGTTGAGTTTTTAGGTATCACAATTTTTTTTGTTTTTGGATCTTTTATATCTTTATCACCATATCCCTTATCAGGAGTTATGGTAAGTGTTTTTTTATCACCTTTTTTTACACCAACCAGACCTTCATCCCATCCCTTGATAACTTGCCCAATACCCAATTGAAATACGAGTGGCTGACCTCGTTTGTATGAAGAATCAAACTCTGTACCATTGGCAAGACGACCTGCATAGTTAATAACTATAACATCTCCATTTTCTGCTACTCTTGATTCTCCAAGAACTTGGTTTGTAGTTGTTGTGGCCATAGATGTATCTTTATTTTTTTTATTATTTTGACTAACTGCATACGCAACATATCCAAATAACGCTATCGCTAATATAGTTATGATTATGTAAACTGTATTTTTACTTTGTTGTGCTTGTTCCATGGTATTATTTTATATTATTTTATATTTAGTAATTTATCTATCTCCTCTGTATCATATCCTACAATGATGCTTCCATTGATATCAGTAACTGGAACACCAAGCTGTCCACTTTTTTCCCGAGCTATGTCAGCCTGTGCAGCGTCCTTGCCAACATCGACATTTTCGTATGTAAAGCCTTTTTCTGTTAAATAGTCTTTTAACATATGACAAAATTTGCAATTTTCAGTGCTATAAATAATGATTTTGTTTGTTTGTTCTGTTGATGTGATTGTATCCATATCATAATTGTATCACGTATTTATTTTTTATCTATTATTTTAATTACTTTCTCATCAGGACTGGAAACGTCAAGTTTTTTTCTGATTTCGTAATCCATTCCAGTATTTGTTTCCAAACGATGAATATCTTTATCTAGTTGAATTTCCCTGGCTTTGAGACTTTGTTGAAATTGTAAATCTTCTTGATACTTATCCTTCACATGAAAATAATTTTTAAAGATACGAATATTACCTTTTATAAGAAAAATAATAATTATTCCAAGTACAAATAAAGTCCACTTAGAATTTAAAACTCTATTGAAAGAAGCTTGTTGTTTTTTTTGCGCTTGAAATTCTCTCATTTACTGCTATATTTATATCATGTTTCTAAATCCAAAGCATCGTCAAAAACTTCAATTCATATGGGCTATTGTTGTCGTACTTATTATTGTAAGTATGATGTTTGCATATGTTGCGATGATTTTCGCCTAACCTTATAGAAAAATAACCATTTTCTTTATTAAAAAACACCCCGCACGTGTAAGCATACGGGGTGTTAGGTAATTGATATTATGAAAATATTACCATTTTTTCATAGGTGTATTTAATATCACTTTACGGCAGCCTTCTTCCACGTCCCGCGTTTAATCTTGGTGTGTTTTTTAGGCACTTCAGGAATCTCAAACGGGATAGTGTTCGAAGGAGCATCTTGAACAATGGTTTCTTGTTGCTTTTCCTCTAGGAGGCAGGTTTCTTCGAAACCGTAGTGAATCTCGATATCATCTGGCAGACTCGGTAGATCCAACCAGACACAATTTTTCCTACCATACTCGTCAGCAACACAATCTTGCGTGGTTTTGCCAAGAGTCTGGAGAAGTTTGGGTGATGGGTTTTGTAAGAACACCGTATTGGTTGGAGGAGGAACAGGGATGAACATTGAGTTGATGGTTGGACTGGCTGACATGTGAATTGTGCACGCATTAACGGAACGTAGCTGGAAACCGTCTGTTTAAGTTGATACACGGTGTTAGACGCACAATGTA
>JACMMR010000052.1 GCA_014378965.1 Candidatus Parcubacteria bacterium
GTTATAAAAAATAAAGGATACTCTCCTTACTTTTTAATCGTAGCTGATCTTTTAAAATACGCCAAAGAACATGAGATTCTTTCTAATATTCGTGGATCTGTATGTGGATCGATGGTGACCTACCTTTCTGGTATTACACATATTAACCCTATCGAATATCAGATTCCTTTTGAACGTTTTTTAAATCCTGAACGTCCCTCTGCTCCTGACATCGATATGGACTACGCCGACGACAGACGAGCTGAGATGGTGGATTATGCGAGGCAGAAATATGGAAAAGATAAGGTGGCTCAGATCGGAACATTTGGAACTATGGCCGCGAAAGGATCTGTAAAAGATGTAGCCCGTGCACTTGGTTATCCATATGAACTTGGTGATAGAATATCAAAACTTATTCCACTTGGATCGCAAGGTTTTCTTATGACAATTAAACATGCCCTTGAAATAACTGATGAATTACGAGAGTTATATGAAAAAAATGCAGATGTAAAAATAGTTATAGACATGGCACAGAAAGTTGAAGGATGTGCAAGACATATCTCAGTCCATGCAGCAGGTGTTGTTATTTCTCCGACCGAGCTTACTGATTTTACACCACTCCAATACGACACAAAAGGTGAAAATAAAATCATCAGTCAATATGATATGTACTCTGTTGAGGAAGCAGGACTTTTGAAGTTTGACTTTCTTGGATTAAAAAACTTAAAAATTATTGCTGAATGTAAGCAGCTTATTCGTCGTCTTCACAATCAAGAAATCGATATCGATAACATGGCAGTCGATGATGAGAAAACGTTCCAGATGCTTGCACGTGGGGAAACTGTTGATCTCTTTCAACTTAACGGTGAAGGTATGACAAAATATTTAGTTGACCTTAAACCAACAACAATTCACGATATCAATGCGATGGTGGCCTTGTATCGTCCGGGACCAATCCAATTTATTCCTCTGTATATCGAACGTAAACATAATCCATCTCTGATCACCTACATGGACCCGATGCTGGAGGATATTTTGGAAAAAACATATGGGGTTTTGGTGTATCAAGATGACCTTCTGATGATGGCTCATAAGATTGCAGGATACTCATGGGGAGAAGTTGATAAATTCCGAAAAGCGGTAGGTAAGAAAATTCCAGAAGAAATGGCAAAGCAGAAAGAAAAATTTATTGATGGCTGTGTATCTCATGGCGGATGGTCGCATAAAAAAGCCACTGATGTATGGAAATGGATTGAACCATTTGCAGCTTATGGGTTTAACAAATCTCACTCGGTGTCATACGGTCGAGTGGCGTATATCACCGCTTACCTAAAAGCCAACTACCCCGCTGAGTATATGGCTTCTGTACTTACATCTGAATCAGGTGATGTTGACTCCATATCTGTATCTGTTAAAGAATGTAATAGAATGAATATCGAAGTACTCGCTCCAAATGTGAATAGTAGTTTTGGCAACTTTACTGTTTTAAAAGGTTACAATGAGGACCGAGACGCTATCTCTTTTGGATTGTACAGTATTAAAAATTTTGGTGAAGGTATTGGAAATTCTATTATTCAAGAAAGAAAAGACCATGGAATATTTACAAGTATAGAAAACCTGTTGGAGAGAATCATTGACAAGAATCTTAATAAAAAATCACTAGAGGCGCTTATTAAATCTGGAGCTATGGATGATTTTGGCGATCGTATTGATCTACTAGGCAACTTGGACCGTTACCTTGACTATAACAAGACAACAACAAAACAGGACAAGCTTCAAGGAAATATGATGGATATGTTGTTTGGGCAAGTTGAAGTTGAGATATTAAAAGAAAAAGTTGAGCAAAGAAAAGATTCACTTCCGCAACGATTATTGTGGGAGAAAGAGTTACTTGGTATTTATTTGTCTGGCCACCCATTGGATAAATACAAAGAGGCTTGGGAAAAAAGACCTGTTAATATTGCTAAAATTTTAGAAGTTGCAGTTGTAGATCAGGGTTATTCTGATATATTGGGAATTATTGAAGGGACCAAAGAAATTGCAACAAAAAAAGATGCAACAAAAAAATTAATTTTCTTTAAATTGAAAGATTTGTCTGGTGAAATTGAGTGTGTGGTGTTTCCAAAACAATTTGAAGAATTAAAGAATAAAGTAAGTGACGAGTTTGTTGTTTTGATAAAAGGAAAAATTTCTATTCGTGAGGAGAAGAAAAGTATTATTGTGGAGAGTATAAAGGTTTCGAAGAGTGGGGTTTAGTTACAACCTCCCCTCCGCAATCTCCCCTCTCACTTTCTCCATAAATTTCGCCATGAAATGCAGGTTGTGAATCGTTGCCAAAGTTCCCGCCAACATTTCACCCGCTTTGTACAGATGATTCATATAGCTCCGAGTATAGTTTTTACACGTATAACATTCACAACCTTTCTCTATCGGACCAAGATCATCTTTGTATTTCGCATTCTTAAGATTTAGGTTTACATATCCAAAAATCCCATCAGTTTCATCAGTCATGAACACGGTTCCTGTTCTCGCATTTCTTGTTGGCATCACGCAATCAAACGTATCACATCCCTCCATAACCCCTTTGATGATGTCAGAAGGCTCACCAATACCAAGTAAGTGCCTTGGCTTGTTCTCAGGCAGAATAGAGTTCACCCAATGCACGGCAGTAATCATATCCTCTTTAGCAAATGATCCACCTATTCCAAATCCATCAAACTCTATCCCATTATAGGAAAGTTCAGAAATAAACTTTGCTGATTCTTTTCTGAGATCCTCATGTCTTCCACCTTGGATAATTCCAAACAATGCTTGCTTAGAAAATGCCTCTTTATTTTCAACATGTGTCTTCAATGATTCGAGTGCCCAGCGATGTGTTCTATCTAATGATCTTTTTTGATATTCAACCGGCTCATGTGGCGATGTGCATTCATCAAAGGCAAAGATAATATCTGCTCCAATATTTTGCTGAATTTCGATTGATTTCTTTGGTGTAAAATAATGCGCAGATCCATCAATGATAGATCGAAACATTACACCTTCCTCATCAATCTTGGCTGGTATCATTGCATTTTCTGTCTCCACTTTATGCCCTGATCCTTTTAAAGATATCTCATCATATCCGGGTCTAGCACTTGATGTAAATTTTGTTATGTTTTTTCCTAGTGCCACACCAAGGGAAAATGCCTGAAATCCTCCTGAATCAGTCCAAGTCGGTCCATCATAATTCATAAATTTACCTAGCCCTCCATGTGCTTTAATAATCTCGTCACCTGGTTGTAAGTACAAGTGATAGGTATTTGAAAGCACTGATTCTGCACCTAGATCTTTCACCATCTCTGGAGTTATTCCTTTTACAGTTGCCTTTGTGCCCACAGGAATAAATGCCGGTGTATTAATAACACCATGTGGAGTTTCTATGGTTCCAACTCGTGCATTGCTTTTTGTAGAGCGAGTTTTTATGGAAAATGTGATTGGACGGTTTTGCATTAGTTTCCAAACATAGGTATTAAGAACATCAAAATAATACCAGGTATTACAAATCCAACAACAAGAGCTAGTCCTATCCTGTGTTCATCATTTTCTAAAATTTTAAATCCTTTTATAGATAATAAAAGTGAAATCAATGGAATTAATATAAACATGAGATTTCCACCCATAACTGCAGAGAAAGCACTATTTACCAATAACCATAAAGAAAGTAGCAGTGTTCCTAAAAAAAGTAATTTAGCGATTATTTTCATATTTTTAATATAACACAGATATTCCCAATTTTACACAATAAACCCGATAGGATTTTTAGGTTTACCTTCTTCTTTCATCAACAAACGAATAAATTTATAAATCTCATTAAAATTCATATTATTATTCCTTTCCATTTCTTCAATCTTCTCTCTCAATTCTTTATATGTATCAATCATTTCTCGGAGCTTTGTAAATATTCGTATGATTTGAATGTTTACAGATATAGCTTTATCGCTTTTTAGAACACTTGAAAGCATAGCTATTCCCTGTTCGGTGAAGACATACGGGTTATAAGACTGTCCACCCCAACTTGAGGTCGCAATTTGCGACCTCAAGTTGTCATTTTCCCCTTTATTTATAAGGGATTTGTTTTTTAAGGTCGCAATTTGCGACCTTAAAGATCCTGAATCTGAAAATAATTCACTTTCCTTCTTATTCAACTGAAACATAAAATCCTCAGGAAACCTCTTAATATTTCTCTTAACTGCTTCATTTAAACGTTTAGTGGGGACTTCATAAAGCATAGCCAAGTCTTTATCAAACATAACCTTCTTACCTCGGATAATATAAATCTTTTCTCGGATTAAACCAATATTTATATCTTCGTTATTTTCTATTATTTCTTGTTTTTTCATGTAAACATACTATCAAAACACACATCAAGAAAAACAAAAGATTTAATAAAAAAATCTTAAAGATCTTCCAATACCTTCTTAATTGCTTCTACATCGGTATCCGCATACACTACTTCATCAATCACGATTGTCGGTGCTTTTAATTGTCCAGACAATTCTATCATCTCATCCATAAAATCCGTGTTATCGGTTACGTTCTTTTCAATATATTCAATATTATTTGTATCAAAAAACTTCTTTAATTCTACACACCATGGGCAGCCAGTTTTTAAATATGCGATTATTTTCATATGTTTATTATATCATTTTTGCTAAAGAAAAAACCTAGGTGATAGTACCTAGATTTTTTATAAATACTTAGTTTAAATATTATTTTACAGTTGCATTAATTATCGTTCGAGTTTGAGGACCAACATATCCATCAGCGGGTACAATAGATACTGAAACTTGGAATTTCTTAACCGCATCAAGTGTCTCTATTCCGAAAAAATTTGAAGAGGCGTTGTTTGAACTCGTTAGTAAAAATCCTTTAGTTACTAAAAATGACTTAAGAATAACAACATCATCTCCGGAAGAACCTATAGTTAGGTTACGTTTAAGCATAGATGTTGTTGTGGATACAGATTTATCTAAAGTAGATGCAATACTATTTGTAGTCGTACCAATAGTTTTTGCTCCCAGCATTGCTTGGGCTGTAACCACCTTCGTGGTTGTAGCTCTATTTGTAAATGAAAGAGTTAGATAATATTCCTGTGAATTAGAAGATGATTTGGTAAATAATACAAATGGAACCGATGTATTACATTTATCAACTAAACCATTTCCTTTTTGCGAATACACTCCTGAAACACCATTAGGACAAGTTATTTTTACAATTGGATTTGTGTCTAGATTATTAGCTTCTAAAAGCTTGATTTTATAATCAACAGGAATGTATTTACTATCAGTTGATACTGGACCAAAAGAAGATTCAAATCCATATTTTGCCTTACCAGATTTTACAACCTCACTTATAGGTGTCCCCTCTGATACACCTTTTTTCATATAATTTTTAGAAAAATAAATTCCACCACCTAATATACAGATAAGTAGAATTATTGATAATGCTTTTGTCATTTTTTTATTTATTATTTATTATTAATTAATGACTTAATAATATCAGCAAACCCACAATAAAAATACAACCAGTTTTTCAACGGGTTGTATTTTGTATATAACAGTATTTATTCTGCCACCACACTCACCTTCACAACCTTCTCAATATCACGAATCTTTAAAGTAACTTCATGCTCACCTATTTCTTTGATAGCTTTATCAGAAACAATGAAATGAGAATCAATGTTTAAAGCATCTGCAATTTGTTCTCTGTGCAAAGCTGCAAACAAATGACCTTGTTCATTTGCCTTAGCTGTAATCGAATAAGTTTTTGAAATGATTTCATCTAGATTTTTGATAATTTCTTCCTCTTTCATTTTTCTGTGTTGACCTTCAGCCTCTTTCAGCTTTGAATACTTCAAAACAACTGAGTCATTAGCATATTCTGCGAATTTTTTAGGAATAAGATTGTTTAATGCAAAACCATCTGCTACTGTTACAGCATCATATTTTTTGCCGATACCGTGAATATCTTTAAGTAAAACTATTTTCATATAAGTATTGAGTATACACTATTTATTCAAGAATTCAACTGCGTTCAAGTATTGGTTGTCAGTTCTGTCTTTAATCTGCAATAGTGTTGTCGAAGTAGCCTTTGGAACCAATACATCAGGAGTTAGACCTGATACAGATATAGAATTACCACTAGGAGTTAACCACCGTGCAATAGTTACTTTTAAGCCTGTTTTTGATGTTATTTTAATGTATTCTTGTACAGAACCTTTACCAAAACTCTTTTCACCAACAAGTGTTGCTAGCTTATAGTCCTGTAAAGCACCTGCGACAATCTCGGAAGCTGATGCAGATCCACCATCAATAAGTACAACAACTTTAATTTTTTTATTTGCCAATAGTGGGTAACCCACACTTCTTAAATTTTCAATAGGTTTTTTCTCGCCATAATCTTGACTTACCACAACTTTTCCTTGTGGAACAAAATAACTTGAGATGTCCACCGCTGATTCTAAGTATCCGCCTGGATTACCTCGAAGGTCGATAATTAATTTATCTGAGTTTGTTGAAGCAAACTCTGTTATAGCTTGTTTAAAGAGTGCGTTCACTTGTTCAGAAAATGAATATATTTTTATAGTATATACACCAGTTTTTTTATCAAATACTTTATCAAGTGTTGGGAGTTGAATAGTATCTCGTAAAATTTTAAAATCAATTGGCTTATCAAGCCCATCTCTATATACCTGAAGAAGAACTTCTGACCCTTTTGGTCCCCTGATTATTTTCACAGCCTCATCTACTGTCATATCTACAGTAGTTTGGCCATTTATTTTTATAATTTTATCACCTGATTTTAAACCTACTTTTTCTGAAGGACTACCAGGAATAGGCGCGATAACTGTTATAACTCCATCTTTTTTACCAACTTCCATTCCAATCCCTTCAAAACTTCCTTTGATCTCAGTTTCGAAGCTCTTAGCCTCTTGAGGCGTAAAGAAAGTAGTATATGGATCTTGCTCAGATTCCACCATTCCTTTTATAGCTCCATATAGCCGTCTTTCTTCTTTCGATAAATTATCAAATTCAGTCGGTGTAGTTGTTGAAATTTCATTTCCTAATTTGTCTTTATGTTTAGTTGTAACAAACTCAGTATCCAAAATATCCCACACTTTCCAAAATGTGTTTATGTCAATGTTGCCAGCCCTACTTTGTGCGTAAGTAGAACCTTTGTTACCTATGAAAAAACCAGCAGCAAAGATTATTACTATGATTAATAATTTGATGGATTTGTTTTGCTTTAGAATCATTTAAATATTTTACCTTATAAATTCAATATTGGAAACTGGTGATGAGTATTGTAGGTTTTATTAAATGTGTTATAATGATAAATACACATATTAAACACAAACAACTAACTATAAACTTAAACATAAACAACTTGGCACAGAATAACAGCAACAGAATTAATATTAATTACTACATAAAATCTCCACAACTACGAGTTATTGATCAAGATGGAAACAATATTGGCGTCATATCAAATGAGGAAGCTCAAAAGATGGCCAGAGAAGCAGAATTGGATTTGATTGAAATATCAGCTTCTGCTGTTCCACCTATTGCAAAAATCATGGATTATGGTAAATTTCAATATGACGAAAACAAAAAACAGAAGGCTTCTAAGGCTACTGTTAAAACAGTTGAAATCAAAAGTATTCAGGTTAAGATTGGTACGGGAGAAAATGACTTAAACATGAAGGCACGTAGGGCATCAGAATGGCTCGACGAAGGTCATCAGGTTAAGGCAGAATTGTTCGTATCAGGTAGATCAAAGTTTTTACCGGAAGAGTTTTTAAACGCTCGACTACAAAAATTTCTTAATTTGATATCTGTCGACTATAAGGTAGCAGTAGCTATCAAACGTGGACCAAAAGGACCCGTTATAGTGATAGAAAAGAAAAAATAATAATGTCGACAAGGCACTCAAAGATCGGAACGTATGTTCCCCGCCTCGAGACCATTATTAATAAACCGTTAACTTCCTCGGTTTGGAAACAAAAGTGTCAACACTTTTATTTACCTCATCCTACGTCGTTAATAAAAACAATTATTAATAATTTTTAAAACAATAAAAATAAAACGATGGCTATAAAATCAAACAAATCATTTTCTAAACGATTAAAGGTTAGTAAAAATGGAAAAATAAAAGCGAGAGTTACAGGTCAAAACCATTTTAACGCAAAAAACACAGGTCGACAACGAATTGCTAAAAAAAGAATGGTTGATTTCCACATGTCAAACAAGGATAAGAGACGATTCTTAGTGAATATGTAATTCTATTTCTTTCTCATTAACTAACTTTAAATAATAAATAATATAAATATATGGTACGCGTAAAAAAAGGTGTTCACGCCGCAAAAACAAGACGAAATGTTCTTAAAATGGCTAAAGGTTTCAGAGGTCCTAGACGATCAAAAGAAAAACTAGCTTACGAACAGATAGTTCACTCATTAAATACAGCCTTTGCTCACAGACGAGATAAAAAAGGAGACTTCAGAAGACTGTGGAATGTTAAGATCAATGCAGGACTTCGAAACTATGGAACTACATACAGTAAGTTTATCGGAATCTTGAAAAAGAAAAACATTGAAGTTGACAGAAAGATCATGGCCGACTTGGCGCAGTATGATCCAACAGTGTTTGAAAGATTTGTGAAGCAAGTGCTTGGATAAGAATGCTCAAATAAAAAACAAAGTAAACGAAAAAGTTTACTTTGTTTTTTATTTTATTTTCACATTAGTAGAATTACTAGCTAATAGGATTTCTCCCTTGTATAACCCTGATGAGAAACATTATAACTGCCACAATCAAGAGAATGTGAATGAAGCCTCCTAAGATATGGAAACCTAGGAATCCTAGTAGCCAAAGTACGACTAATATCCAAGCGATTGTTACTAACATATGTTTTTATTTTAATGTATTAACGGATAATGCACATTCTAACTATACCACATATCTGAGACAAGTGATATGGACCTATGCCGTAGCTAAGAATGTAATAACTCCTATCAAGATAACAACTATACTACTTAATATAATAATAGCGATTGACCCCTTTTGCTCTAGATTTTGCATAAGTTGTATTATAGCATAATTGTGATAATCTGAAATACAGAACGAAACTCTTATGAACACCCAAAAACAACCTATTGCACTACGAGAAGTTTTGCCTACCGTGTTTGCTGAATTTGGAGATATGGAAACAATGGTTCACACGGTTCAAGTGAGCGAAGGAAATCATCTATCAACGAGCCAGTGTAAGATTTTAGAACCAAACGCATATGGTTCACACGTGCTGGTTTACCATGAATACCTCTGTTCTGAAGGAAAAGATAACATGAGAAAACTTGAGGTTTACGATGAAACACCTAACTCGAGTATGTTTGATGAATACAGCTTCAATAACTCAATTGACCCAATTCTTACACTTGTATTTCAGGCTGTGCAACCATTATCCGATTCAGGTACTCCGAACACCCAGTGGCAAAAACATAAAGGATTATGGATAGAGGAAACAATTATAACTTTTTTTGGTGGCGCCCACACTTCAAGTTTTTGTACCACAATGATCGGTGACATGAGTCAGGACCGTAGCTTCCTTCTATTAGTTCAAATCCTCCTCCGAGCTTATGGATTAGGGAACGAAGTAACCGTTCGCGGGCACTGGCAACGTGAATGGGATCATGAGGGTAAATATTTAAAGAGACCTTCGGGGAAAAAATGAACTTTTTTATCACAAAACACTGGACCTATTACAGGTCCGGCGTTTTTATTTATTTATTATTTATAAACCTTTCTGCTCCGACCATATCTTCAGGACCATTCACCGACTGCCATTTTTTGAAATCAAAAGCTTTCAATGGATATATGTTTATATTCGTAAACAATGTTTGTGGCAAACCCATTTCCCCATCCCTTGTCAGGACCGGTTCCATATCAAATATTTCTGGAGTTAATACATAAAACCCGTTTGAAAAATTATCTTGAATTGTTAACCCATCTTCCTTAACATGCCTCCTAAATCCTGTTACAAATTCATCAACAACATCTATACCTAAATAATACCAAGGCATCACTGCACTTGATAATCCGATTCCGGGTATATGCTGCTTTACAGTATTTTCAACATCTTCCTTAAGTAATAAATCATCACAATTTGAAACACAAAATATATTTTCTCCTACAGCATCCTTACATAGTGACAATGCACTAAATGTTCCCTTTGAATGAGATTCTGTTTGCATAATATATGAGACTGTGTGACCTTTATATTCCAAACCAAACTAATCTTGAATCTTTGAACCCAGACCGTCGTTAATAACTAAAATAATATCAGTAACACTGTCAAGATA
>JACMMR010000053.1 GCA_014378965.1 Candidatus Parcubacteria bacterium
ATTCATTCTTTCCCGGCTGTTCGCCAGAAATATCCCCTGTATGAATCTTGATCCCGCGGATATTGGCTGAACCACTAATGTCTATTTTATTAGGCATTTTGCAGTTGAATTCCTCGGATCGTCCGTTCGGATTCTTATGAACGACAGTGTAGTCACCTTCGGCCAATTGGACATATTTGACTCCAGACCTTTTTGAAGAGGTCCAGCATCGTACTCGTCCAATCAAATCACCTTGTGAATAAAAGGTTATTTCACCTCTTCCATCGGCTTCAAAGGTAATAACAAGACTAGAAGCCTTGACCTCATCAACAATATAGCTTGAAGCTGTCTTGTCGGCCAGCACTACCTGATCGGCTGTTATTTTCCAAAGGAATTCAGCCTGGGTGACCTGATCTACTTGAGCCTGAAGGCTGAATTTGTCAGCGTTTGGACCATTTTGATCTAAAACTGCAATAACAGCTGGTTTGGAGTATTCGGTCCCGGACCAGCCCCATTGGACAGCATGTCCATTAAAGGCTGTTTGGGCCATAAGGGTGGAGACAAGTGAGAAAAGCAGAATAGTTGTTTTAAGGTTCATGTTTGTATTTGTATTTGACTTATATATATTAGCATGATTTATATATAAAGTCAATGATTCTTTACACATATAACTCTAATATATTGTTATATTATAAAGGAAAAGCTGCATTTCCAAAGAAATGCAGCGATGATTTATAGGTGTTTTCTCACCGACGGACTTTTATTTCACCACATAAGCATGAGCTTTGACATGGTATTTAGCCGATAAGTCGGCATCTGACGGAATACCACGACCAGCTTTAAGCTCGTCCAAAGCATATTGAGCGATCTCATTTTTTTGAGATTGATCATCTGTGCTCCAGATCACCGCCTGTACGTGATGATTTAGTTCCTTTTTAGTACCTGTTTGAACCCGTTTTTGACCAATCACCATTCTACCGTCAGGTTTTTGACCTGGATAGTAGGGTTTTAAGGACCGCTGTTGCTGACCACCTTGAAGCTGACGACCACCAGGGCCGAATTGACCTCCTTGTTGGCCGTAACCTTGCTGTTGGCCGATCGGTTGCCCGGTTTGGGTATCGACATAACGAATGCGTACCATCCCACAGGACTGAAGTCCAAGGACAGCAACGAGCAAAATGACAAAATAAATGATTTTCATGATTTCTAATAGTTTGGAATTGGTTGTTTTAGAGGGCTGGGTCAATCACATATATTGACCTCACGTGCCTATATACTAGCATAATTTGACAGAAAAGTCAAGCACAACCACCTTACCCCTAGCACAAACCATCATAAACATTTACAATACACATATGACTATAATCTTTGATGAAGATAAGAAGAATCAACAACTCAAACAAATGCGACAAGAAGAAGATGAGCGATTGGTTAAAATGCTTTCAGATAAATATTCAATTCCCTATATCAATCTCTCTACAGTTTCTATTAACACGGATGCATTGCGTTTACTTGATCAAAATGAAGCAAAAAAATCTGAATGCGTAGTATTTGATATTATTGGTAAAAAAATGCATCTCGCAATTTACAACCCTCAAAGTCAAAATCTTGAGGAAACAGTCGGAGATTTAAAAAGAAAAGGTTATGAAATTACTTTTCATATGACATCGATGTATAGTATTGAAAAAGCCTTTGCATTATATAAAGATCTATCTTTTGCTGTTGAAACAGAGGCAGGGTCGCTTGATATTTCTGATAATGAGATAGAAGAACTTGTTAAAAAAACACAAAGTATAACGGATATTAAAGTTTTTATTGAAGATGCTCTAAAAGAAAAAAAGAGTCATCGACTTTCTAAGTTGTTGGCGGTAATTATGGCTGGAGGACTTTCAACATTAGCTTCAGATATTCATATTGAAGCAGAGGAAACATATTCAAAACTTCGATATCGTATTGATGGTGTTTTGATTGAAGCTACAAAGTTTGATATAGAAACATATCATTCTCTTTTGTCTCGTTTAAAACTTTTATCAGGTTTGAAGTTAAACTTGAAAGAAAACGCTCAAGATGGAAGATTTACTATTAAGATTTATACAACTGATATTGAGATTCGTGTGTCAACAATTCCTGGAGCATATGGTGAATCAATTGTGATGCGTATTTTAAATCCAAAATCTATCTCATCCGGATTAGAAGATTTAGGAATGACAAAAAAGCTATATGATATAGTGATGAAAGAAATTAGTCGTCCAAACGGTCTTATTCTTCTAACAGGACCAACAGGTTCAGGAAAAACAACAACATTATATGCTTTTTTAAAAAAGACCATGTCTCCTGAGTATAAAATAATTACAATTGAAGACCCTGTTGAGTATCATTTACCAGGAATTGTTCAAACTCAAGTTGATGAACACAAAGGCTATACTTTTGCTGATGGTTTACGTTCTATCCTTCGTCAAGATCCAGACATTATACTTGTGGGTGAGATTCGAGATGGGGAAACAGCATCAACAGCAATCCAAGCTTCTCTTACTGGACACTTAGTGTTTTCAACTCTTCATACTAATAATGCAGCGGCGACATATATACGACTTATTGATTTAGGTGCTGACCCAAAAACACTTACCTCTTCACTCCACCTTGCAATCGCACAAAGACTTATTCGAACACTTTGTTTATCATGTAGAAAACTTACTGATACTAGTGAAAAAGAAACAAAAATAATTCAAGAAACAATAGATTCTTTAGTTGGTTATGAAGAATTTGATGAAATTAAAGAAATACCAAAACAATTATATGAAGCCGTAGGTTGTGCAGAATGTAATAATACAGGTTATAAAGGACGGATTGGAATTCATGAAGGAATTCTGTCAACAGAAAAAATAGAAAATATAATTGCAACTGGTCCAAGTGAAAGAGAAATACGAGAAGCTGCAACAGATCAAAAATTAATCAACATGAAACAAGATGGGATTTTAAAAGTAGTGAAAGGTATTACAACAATTGATGAGCTAGAAAGAGTTGTTGATATATATTAGAAAACTTTATTCGTCAATTGACTAATGAAAGACGAAAACATATTATAAAAAAAGAACAGCTCCTTAAATCTCCAAGCAAAACTTCTTTCTTTCCAGAAAGAAGCTCAATATGTTTTCAAGGATAGCCTCAGGAATATAGCAAGCTATACACCAAAGCGTCCTCTAACTCATACCAAATCCCGGAGGGATATTGCTTGGAGACTTAAAAAGCCGATTCAATAATTTAAAAACTTTATCAAGTAACTATAACAAGTATAGCATATTGCTATCACCATGTCAAGCGACTTACAAATAAACAAAAATAAGGCCCCGGAAGACAAAGTTTTAGATCAAACCCTTAGACCGTCGTCTTTCAATGAGTATATTGGACAAGAAAACATTAAAAATAACCTTACAATACTACTAAAAGCAGCTAAGGGACGTAACCATGCTCCTGAGCATATTTTGTTTTATGGATCTCCAGGACTCGGTAAGACCACTTTAGCATACCTAATTGCCAAAGAGATTGGTGCACAGATGAAGGTAACTTCTGGACCCGCAATAGAACGTGTTGGGGATCTAGCATCTATTCTGACAAACTTGTCACCGGGCGATATTTTATTTATTGATGAAATACACAGACTCAATAAATCAGTTGAGGAGATTTTGTATCCCGCAATGGAGTCGGGTCAAATGGATATCATAGTTGGAAAAGGTCCGGCAGCTCGAACTATTCAACTAGATCTCCCTCCTTTCACCCTTATTGCAGCTACAACACGTGTCGCAATGATTTCATCCCCTCTCCGATCTCGATTCTCTGGAGGTGTGTTTAAACTTGAATTTTATTCAGATAGCGAAATACAATCTATAGTCGAAAGGTCAGCAAAAATTTTAAATATTTCATTAGATAATAAAGCGGCAACCTATATCGCGCAACGTAGTAGAAAAACTCCAAGAACCGCAAACTATTTATTAAAAAGATGTCGAGATTTGGCGCAAATATATGAAAAAGATTTGGATGAGGATATAGTGATTGAAGCACTCAATATGATTGGAACAGATAAAGCGGGTTTAAATAAATCAGATATTGATCTTCTTGAAACAATTATAAAAAAATATAATGGTGGACCTGTGGGTCTTTCTACTATTGCCGCCTCATTATCGGAAGATGAGGCAACTATAGAAGATTTTAATGAACCATATCTTATACAACTTGGATTTTTAGATCGTACACCTCGAGGAAGAATAGTGACAGAACTGGCCTATAACCACTTAAATATAGTATATACTAAGAATGAGTAGTTCTACTGAAAAAATTATACTCTCGATAGACCCTGGGTATGAGAGGCTTGGTTTATGTATTTTAAGGAAAGATTTAGTAACCAAAAAAATGAATATTTTACATTCTGAATGTTTTAAAACCGCAAAAGAGTTAGTTTTTCAGGATAGGTTGTTTATAATCGGTACACACATAGAAGAATTAATTAAAAAATATAAACCGTCAAATATGGCAATAGAAAGTTTGTTTATGGGCACAAACCAAAAGACAGCACTAAAAGTATCTGAGGTTAAAGGTGTTTTAATATATATATCTAAAAAAAATAGCTTACATGTTTTTGAATACACCCCACTTCAAATAAAATCAGCTATCACAGGATCAGGCCGAAGTGATAAAATTGCGGTACAAAAAATGCTGTATTTGTTATTACCTGAGCTAAAAAATATATCGAAAAAAATTGATGATGAGTATGATGCAATAGCTTGTGGATTGACACACTTTGCATTCGAAAGAGTATTGTGATTAAATATCTATCAAGATGTCTAAAAAAATCCAAACCGATAAACCAGAGGAAAAAAATAATATTAAAGCTGAAGATTTAATTGTAGCTGATCTTGGAATAGATTTAACAGATGATGACTTACTTATAACAACTGAGGAAACAATAACTGTTGTTATAGAGGATGACGAAGGACTACTAGAAGACGAAGAGTTTTTATTGGGTACACAAAAAAGTAAGAAGAAAAAAACAAGTGATGATGATGATATTGAGGATTTTGATAGTTATTTTTTTCAAGAGGAATAGGTGATACTATATAGATATGAATAAAATGATTAAATTAATAGTAAACAAAATAGAGGATTTTACAATTATTGGAATAAAAAAAATCGTACGATTTTTGAAAAAACTAAGAAAAGGTACCTATTTTAACAAAAAGAATGTATACAAAACTTCTGGAATATTATTTGGCTCATTTATGCTTTGTGGAGCTTTGTTTATGATATGGTTTTCAACATTAAAGACACCGGATATAAATGTTTTTGATGATAAACTTTTAGGTCAATCTGCAAAGATTTATGATAGAACTGGAAATATTTTATTATATGATTTAAGTCAAAAAGTTAGAAGATCTGTTGTACCATTGGATCAAATTTCTCCTTTCTTAACAAAAGCTACCATAGCGATCGAAGATAATGATTTTTATCAACATGGTGGTATAAAAATTTCATCATTAGTAAGAGCTTTTTTTGCAAATATTAGTAACGGTGGCTATAGCCAAGGTGGATCAACTATAACCCAACAGGTTGTTAAAAACTCTCTTTTAACTAAAGATAAGAAAATTACTAGAAAAATTAAAGAAATATTTTTAGCATTAAAACTTGAAAAAAATCTTACAAAAGATGAGATTTTAACGTTATATTTAAACAACTCACCATATGGTGGAAATATATACGGTGTTGAGGAAGCAAGTGAATTATTTTTTAATAAACACGCTTCAGAAGTAACACTTGCAGAAGCAGCTATTATTGCCTCATTACCAAAAGCACCTTCTACATATAACCCATATGCTGGAAAAAAAGATGCTTTACTTGATAGAAAAAATCTTGTTTTATCAAACATGTTTAAGTTAAAAATGATCACAGCAGTGGAATATAATACCGCAAAAGCTGAGGTTGTAGTGTTTGAACCAAGAAATCTAGGATCAATAAAAGCAGCTCATTTTGTAATGTACCTAAAAGAACTATTAGAAAAGAAATATGGGGCAGATAAGTTAGCCCAGGGTGGTTTTAAAATTATAAGTAGTATTGATTATGATTTACAAAAAAAAGGTGAGGAGATAGTTAAAGAATATGTAAAGAAAAATGAAAAGAAATTCAAAGCTGAAAACGGTTCAATGGTTGTAATTGACCCTAAAACAGGACAAATTTTAGCTATGATTGGTTCTCGTGATTATTTTGATACTGAAATTGATGGAAATTTTAATGCCGCTATGTCGTACAGACAACCAGGTTCATCATTTAAACCATTTGTATATGCAACCGCGTTTAATAAAGGCTTTTTACCTCAAACTATATTATTTGACACAGCAACTGAATTTTCATCAGAGTGTACTCCCCAAGGTGTTCCAAAATCAACAGGAGCAGTGTGTTATAACCCTCAAAACTACGAAGGAGGTTTTAAAGGTCCAATGAGTGTACGAATGGCATTAGGAGCTTCAAGAAACATACCTGCTGTTAAGATGTTGTATTTGGTTGGTGTACAAGCAACATTAAACACTGCTAAGGCTATGGGTTTATCAAACCTAGACAATGCCTCTAAGTATGGATTATCACTCGCTCTTGGGTCTGCTGAGACGTCTGTGTTGGATATGACAAGTGCTTATGGTGTGTTTGCAAATGATGGTATACGAAACAACCCGGTTGGTATACTTAAAATAGAAGATTCTAAAGGTGTTGTTTTAGAAGAATATAATCCTGCACCAAAAAAAGTTATTGAGGAGCAGGTAGCAAGACTTATGAATGATGTACTATCTGATGTTGTTGCTCGTAATAGTATTTTTGTTAAATCATACTTCAAGAATGATATAGTAGCAGTTAAAACAGGAACAACTAATAATTCCCGCGATGCCTGGTCAATTGGATATACACCTAATATTGTTGTTGGAGCTTGGATGGGTAATAATAATAATAAACCTATGGCGCAGATAGCATCTGCTTTAATTGTATCCCCGATGTGGAAAGAATATATGGATTATATATTAACAAAAGTTAACAAAGAAGAGTTTATTAAACCTGAACCAGCAAGTAGTGATTTAAAACCATTTCTTCGAGGTGTGTATCAAACAAGTGAAGGAATTGCACATAGTGAATTGTTTTGGGTAGATAGAGATGATATAACTGGTGCCGCCCCAACAAACCCCGCTCGTGATTCATTGTTCAATAATTGGGAAGCTTCTATATATACTGGTGATCAAGAATTTTCGACCGGTAACCCAGCAAATAATAGTTCAGGTTTAAAAGTTAATTTTAATGGAGCAAATACTAATTTATTAAAAACTGATGTAGTTTCCGTTCTTGTTGGAGGATATGATGATCAAACAACAAAAGTTGATTTCTTAGTCAATGGAACAAAAATCGGAGAAAGTGCATTTTCACCTTTTAATTTTAATATAAATCTTAGTTCAATTAATAACATTAACCCTGAGAATGAGATTAAGATCATAGAGTATAGAAAAGATAACAATACCAGAGTTGCAACAGGATATTTTACAGTTCAAGAATAAAATCTTTATTAATTAATTTTATTTTTTGATTTATTTGAATTAGGTGTAGAAGAATAATAAATTTAATACTTGAAGATGCTTTAATTTTTAAGTTATTATTTTTAATGAAAATATTTCCATTTTTTAAATCAAGATTAGTTTCAACTTTTATTATTTTCAATATGCTATCAATTTGATTGTCAAAATCTTTTTTTTGATGCTCAAGATTTAGGAGTTCAGATAAACTATTTACATTTTTAAACATATTATATATTCCATTTATTTATTCCATTTATTTATTCATAGGCATAACCATATACACATAACTATTATCTCCAAATGGTTTTATAAGAGTAGGTGTTGTTTTACCACTGATTTCTATGGTTATTTTATCTGATTTAACCTTATTGATAAAATCTGAAAGGTATTTATGATTATAATTTTGAGTAAGGGATTCGCCTTTTTTTGTAATTTCTTTTTTA
>JACMMR010000054.1 GCA_014378965.1 Candidatus Parcubacteria bacterium
CGCATTGGATGGATAAAATTCATCACTCTATCTTTTTGATATTGTTTGAATGCAAAGTTCCAGCCAATTGTTAAAACTAATACTGATATAGCAGCTAAAAATAAAACTTGTTTTTTTGATAATCCTGAGATAAAAATTATTCCTCCCCAGATCGCAAAAATAGTCACAGCAGATCCAAAGTCAGGTTGTAACAAAACAAGGAGTCCGAGTACTCCAGCATACAATCCTGAAATAAACACATGTTTAAATACAGAGATTTCTACATATCGTTTTGAGAAATATTTTGCCAAGAGTAATATGAGTGCAAGTTTCGCAGGATCCGTAGGTTGGATAGATAAGAACCCAAGCTTTATCCAAGACTGCGCACCTTTCGCTACATGCCCTGATACAAACAAAATAAGTAAAGAAACCATAGACGCAATATATAAACCCATCACAAATTTTCTATTTTTCAAAATATAAAGATTGGTTTTTTGCAGATATATAAAAAGTCCAAGTCCAAGTAAAATCCAAACAGACTGCTTAATAAAACGTGTTGATATTTCCCCAAAAGAGATGAGAGTAAACAAGGCTAAAACTGATAATATTAACCCTGGTAAAATCAAGTACCAATCTACTTTTATTCTTTGAAAAAAACTTGTCATTATTTATATTGTTTTAAGGCCAAATTTGGAATCACCTCAATCTTTGAAGGTTTAAATGTTATTGGCTCTGGCCATGTAAAGACAACTGAGGCCTCTCCTTTGTCTCCAATACTATCGATAAATGTGCGGGATGATAAAACTCCATTACCCTCTTCATTATAAATGATTGCAACTACTTCGACATTTCTGTACGACTTTAACGTTCTATTTACAATTTTTACATCTAATTTTGGCTGTGTATCGACGCGAGTCAACCGCTGTTCCACAACTTCAAGTTCTGGTTTATTTCCAAAATATTCTATCCATGTAACTGGTTCAACAAATTCAAATGTTACAAGTTTTGGAACAACCTCTTTAGTTTGAACCGTTGCTTCAAATATTGGAAAAATTTTAGATGTAGGAATTCCAACTATTCCTTCACGTGTTGCAATCAAAACATTATTTTCATCATAGACTTTGAAAATATATTTTGCGGGTTGTGAAATATAATCAATGTTTGGATTTTGAATATAGGCAACTAAGTTGTACGTTCCTTTAGCGACATAATATGCTCGAGCCCATTGAATATCAGGATCTTGTTTTACATTAGCAAAACATGCGATACGACAAATTCCTCCACAGTCAACTCCCCTTTCATTTTGATTTTGTATACCGTCTGAACATGATGGAGGTTTTTGTGATTTTTTATAAATGTAAAGACCAGCCGGAGTACCGAAGAGTATAACGAGTATTGAAATGATAACGAGTTTTCTTTTGGCTGACCATGATAACATAAACGGATTATACCATAAAAAGTTTGGATGGTAGAGGAAGATTATGAAGAAGGTGTCATTTCAGTCTCAGAAGGTAGTTTAAGTTCATTCTCAAGAAGCTCATTAATTAATTGCTGTCTAGAGCATAGACCCATATCATATTTAGTTAGTTTCTGAGAACAAACATTTATATCTTGATCCAAAGTTTTTATCTGTTTTAATTCTAGATTATCTATGTCCATTAAAAATAATTTATAGCCAGTTATTGGAAAATTAAAACCTTTTACATGTCTTCTTATATCATCACTTGCAAGCAAAAAATAATTATTTCCATTTTCCACAACTTCAAAATTATTTGAAGGTAAAGTACCTACCAACTTTGGTTGACCCTTACCGTATAACCACATATCATATATTTCATTTGGTTTATTTTTTGGATTACTTGTAAAACCAATTTTCTGGTTCCGGATAGTACAAATGTAAGGGTAGTCAAAGACCGATGGTTTTATACTTATTTGTTGATAGAAATCTGTTTTTTCATCATCGGTAATTTTAGTTAAACCTATTGATGAGTGACACTTTTCAACCTCCGTTGTTGTTCCAATATTTTCAATAGAAATAGAGGGTAAATTATTAAGATACATAACGCTTTTTGCTTTTATAGATTTAGGAATGAACTCGATTTTTTTATCAGATACTTTTGGGTACAGGTAAACAAAACCTGAGATTAACAATATAATAAAAATTATTATCAAAACTGAAGAAAAACCTTGTTGTTTATTTTTCATACAAATATCATACCACAAAAAAACCACCAACACGGCGGGTTTTTTAATATCGAATACTTTGTTCCGGCGACAAGCTACTCTCCTTGCGTAAAGCTTGTACCATCGCCTTAAGAGGGCTTAACTTCTGAGTTCGGAATGAGATCAGGTGTGGCCCCTCCAACGAGTCACCAGAACAAAAGATTCGATCTTTTATTTATTTTTCAATTACAAATTTAATTAACATACACTTTCACGATTGGATATACATATTTCCTAATAGTATGGACTAATTAGTACACCTCGACTAAACACATTGCTATGCTTACATCTGGTGCCTATCAACGTGATAATCTCTCACGAGTCTCATAACGATATCTAATCTTAGGGCTGGCTTCGCTCTTAGATGCATTCAGAGCTTATCCATTCCCGACATAGCTACCCAGCGGTGCCGCTGACGCGACAACTGGTAGACCAGAGGTCAGTTCATCTCGGTCCTCTCGTACTAGAGACAAATCCCTTCAAATATCAACGCCTGCAGTAGATAGGAGACCAACCTGTCTTGCGCATGTCTTTCACACATTACTGTGTGCATTGGACTATATCATCATCTTTCTCATATGAGTTAAGATGGTTAACGTGTAGTCTCTACGGGTAACCAATTCTTTTTACAGAGCTAATCTTCCCTCGGTATTGTCCCGGACATTTCGTCCGTAGGATTTCACCGATATTAGTTAACTTTATATCATATATATTTCTATAAGTGACCGCCGCAATATACTAATTTAATAGTATGGTTAATCTCAACATTCTTTGTTAGTTATTTTATTTTCCTCGTGTGGATTCAGACTGTGTAGATACCAATTATAAATAAATTACTTGCGTAAAATAAATAATATTGGGACCTACACGGTCTGAACCCAGCTCGCGTGACTTTTTAATTGGCGAACAGCCAAACCCTTGGGACCTTCTCCAGCCCCAGGATAAGTCGAGCCGACATCGAGGTGCCGAACTCCGCCGTCGATAAGGACTCTTAGGCGGAACTAGCCTGTTATCCCTAGAGTAGCTTTTGTCAGATAATCTTCCCCTGCATCTAATGCAAAGGGTCGGTTCACTATGTTCTACTTTCGTATCTGCTTGACATTTACGTCTCACAGTTAAGCCCACTTGTGCCATTGCGCTATCGGCACGGTTTCCATCCGCGCCTAGTGGACCTTAGTAAACTCCTCCGTTACTTTTTGGGAGGATAGCGCCCCACTAAAACTACCCACCAGATACTGTTCCTCACCGTTTTTTCCGTTGAGGTTAGAATATACACTTTTATAGAATGGTATTTCACTGACGAATCCACATAAACCAAAATCTATGCTTCAAATTCTCCCATCTATTCTACGCAATAAAAACGTATATTCAATACCAAGCTGTAGTGAAGCTTCTAGGGTCTTTTCGTCTAACTGCAGGTAAGCGGCATCTTCACCGCTATTGCATTTTCACCGAGCGAGTCTTCGAGACAGTTTTCCAGTCGTTACACCATTCGTGCGCGTCGGAACTTACCCGACAAGGAAATTCGCTACCTTAGGACCGTTATAGTTACGGCCGACATTCACCAGGGCTTATATCGGTCAGCACCATATTGCTATGTTACCGCCAATATTTGACCTTCTGGCATTGGTCAGGTGTCACCCCCTATACATACTCTTGCGAGTTCGCAGGGAGCTGTGTTTTTGATAAACAGTCGCTGGAAAAACTTTTGCTGAGGCCTACCTTGCGGTAGGCGAACCTTATCCCTAAGTTACGGTTGCTTTTTTGCCGAGTTCCTTGAAGACCTCTCACTCGTTCGCCTTGGTCTACTCGACCTGATCACCTGTGTCGGTTTGCGGTACAGTTTTAATATAGATAAGTTTAGAAGCTTTTCTTGGAAGCGTGCTTTGTAACCTTACGTCAAATTGCTTGATATTGACATTAAAGTCAGCGGCCCGGATTTACCTAAGCTGCGATCTTACAACCCAAACAGAAATTCAATAATCTGCGTTACATACTACACTCCGTCACTCCGTCACTCTATATCAAAGTCATGGAATATTAACCATGTGTCCATCGGGTTCGGTTCTCACCATCCCCTTAGGCCTGACTAACCCTCAGTCGACAATCGTAGCTGAGGAAACCTTGATCTTTCGGCGTCGATGTTTTTCACATCGATTGTGGTTACTTGTGCCAACATTCTTACTTTGCAATGCTCCAGGATGGGTCACCCCTTTCCCTTCATCGCGATGCAAACACTCTCCTACCACTCATAAATTCCTAAGAATTTATAAATCCCAAATTTCGGTACTATGCTTGAGCCCCGATCATTTGTGGCGCAAAATCTCTTGATGAGTGAGCTGTTACGCTATCTTTAAAGGATTGCTGCTTCTAAGCAAACCTCCTCATTGTCAAAGAAATCTTACATCCTTACTAGCACTGAGCATAGATTTAGGGACCTTAAGTATGGATCTGGGCTGTTTCCCTTTTGACCAGTGAAGCTTCGCCCCCACGGTCTAACTGCCACGTTCTTAACTCTTGGTATTCGGAGTTTGATAGAGTTCGCGAGATTGCTCCCTGTCGAACTCTTCCAGTGCTCTACCCCCAAGAGGAACACGTGACGCTAACCCAAAAGCTATTTCGGAGAGAACCAGCTATTACCAAGCTCGATTAGCTTTTCACTTCTTATCACAGATCATCCCAATGAGTTGAACGACATACGGGTTCGGGCCTCCATTTGTCTTTCGACAGACTTCACCCTGTCCATGATAAGCTCGCATTGGCTTCGGGTCTAATATATAAGACAAAGACGCACTATTAGTACTCGGTTTCCCTGTGACTCCGACCTTTTCGGTCTTAGCCGCGCCATATATATTAACTCGTTGGCTCATTCTTCAATAGGCACGCCATGACGGACATAAATGCCCGCGCTGACTCCTTGTAGGTGTGACGGTTTCAGTATTATTTCATCGTCCTCCCGGACTAATTTTCACCTTTCCCTCACGGTACTTGTTCACTATCGATCACAACATGTATTTAGCCTTAGCAGTTAGTACTGCTGGATTCCCCCAAGCTATTCGTGTCCTGGGGTACTCAGGAACAGTAGTAAGAGATATAATGTTTTCGCATAAAGGACTATCACCTTCTAGGGTCAAGCTTTCCAGCTTATTCTGCTAACATTATACTTTGTAACTCTTCGAATATAAATATTCATCTACTGCCCTACAACACCAAGCTACCCAATGCATCAAGCTAATATAAATAGACAATCCATAAATGAATAGTCGAAAAATAAAAACGTGATGCATCGGAAAGCTACGGTTTGGGCTGTTTCCTTTTCGCTCGCCGCTACTTAGGAAATGGTGCACATACGTGCTTGTTTTCTTTTCCTTCAGGTACTGAAATGTTTTACTTCCCTGAGTTTGCGAATTAACTTAATGTTAAAACATGAGAATCAAGTTCTCATAGGTTTCCCTATTCGGAAATCCCCGGATTAGCGATTGCTAGACATCTCCCCGAGGCTTATCGTTGTCGTGCTACGTCCTTCGTCGCCATGTTGTGTCAAGGCATCCACCGTCCACCCTTGTATTTCTATTAGGAAATACATATACCACAATCGTGAAAATGTATGTTAATTATCCTTGTGCGTTTACCTAATTTTTCAACCGGGGGCTTTCCTGAGAAATCCCGATTGCCAAATTGTTTACTCAACAATTTGTTTACGCCAAGGTTTGTAATTGTCAATTTGCGAAGGAAAATCCGCTCTCGTGAAAAGCGGATATGAAAACTTTAAGCTATTGCTTGGGTCTTTATATCCGCTCTTGTTGAGTCTTTATTATCATACTGTATGGACGTCTATTATATACAAATCAAAAAGAAAGTCAAGCGAACTCATCCCCTTTATTCTGTGGGTAATTTGTGGATAGTGTAGTTGGTATCAAACCGTCCATATACTATATAAACAAAGGTTCTTTTAAAGGTCACCTTGGATAAGATTTGTCCTTTAAAAAAGAAGTGATTTTTGTTCTAATTTTATAAAAGTTTATCTTACTCTAGTTTGATATTTCCTTGTCTATATTTATCTATCTCTTTATGGTTCCCTGAAAGTAGAACTTTCGGTACTTTATATTTTTTATTTTTATAAATCAGAACTTCAGGACGAGTATATACTTCCGATGAAGACACTCGAGATTCTTCTCTTGATTCAAATTTTCCAAGCACACCCTCAACTTGTCGTGCGATCACATCTATCATAATAAGTGCAGGTAACTCTCCTCCTGTAGTTACCCAAGGACCGACAGAAACATCTACCATTTTAAAAACTTTTTTTATACGTGCATCGATACCTTCATACCGACCACACACGATAATAATATCTGTATATTTTTTTGAAAATTTAGTGGCCAGTTCGGTATCAAATTGAGCACCAGATGGAGACAAAAAAACTATAAGCGTTTTTGTCCTAACAATAGTTTTTTTTGATAAAATTTTCTCTATACTTTTGATCACTGGCTCAGCTTGAATCACCATCCCAGGACCTCCTCCATAGGGTCTGTCATCCACTTTAGTTATGCCGGCCTTATTGGCTACAGCAAACTTTTTTGGATTATAAAAATCTACTTTTATAAACTTATTTTCTATAGCTCGGGCAATGATTGATTTATCTATATATGAGTCAAAAGACTCTGGAAAAAGAGAGATTATATGAAAATTTAACGTAAGATTATTGTCTTTTTTGTTAATTTTTTTTGTAGTATTCACACCCATGGTCGACTAGCCGAATGCGAGCTCCAAACGAAATGTTAATGTGAGTGCAGTGGCTAGTCGACTATGTTAACGAATACGTCTATTCATTATAGACCTATTTTGAAGAAATACCAAGGTATTAGTATTTTGACAGATTATTGTAAATGAAAAGGCCTCTTGGCCGAAGCCGAGAGCCCTTTTCACATTTCGTTTGGAATTCGAAGATTTTTGTTAGTTACCTAACATCTTCCCTCGACCTCACTTAAGTGATGATATCATAATGTTACCCTGAAGTCAAGCTATTTTGCTAAAATTACTTTCTATGAGTCAATTCTTCAGACGCTCTACTCAACATACGAGTAGCCATTTCTTTTCCACCTAAACCGAATGCAATACCAGAAGCCAATGAGGCTGCAACCACTATTCCTATAAATACTGTATTTATAAGTGTAACTGCAATACCTAATTGTACGAGTGCTGATAATACTGCAAATACGATTATAGAGATTTTTGTTAATGATCCCAACATTCGTGCTGACGCAAGGTGTGCGTTTGCCGCTCCTGTTGTAACTACTTTTTTCAGAACGTCTCCTAATATAAATGCAACCAACATAATCAATATTGCTACCACAATCTTTGGAAGATAGAGAACAACCATTGAACCAATAATCATTGATACGTCTGATAGACCTAACATTTGTAATATAGCTAAGAACATTACTGTTATAATTGTCCATTTTAATAGACCACCGAAGAATGAACCTGTATTTAAATTAACACCACCTCGGCGTAGAACCTCACCTAGTCCCGCTTGTTTTAAAACTCCATCTAGATTCATTTTATCAAATACTTTTTTTACCAATCTTCCTACGTAATCAGCAACCACCCAAGTGATAACAAAAATGATTGTTGCTAATATTATAAGTATACCGTATCCTAGTAACGCGTCTTTTACACTGAGATAAGACTCTGATACTGCGTTTCCTACTAATCCTGAATTAAATATTTGTGTCGGCATATGTTTTTTTATTTATATTTTTTATATATTTATTAAATTATTAATACAAGTTAATTATATCATATAATTATCTAAAGAATGATAGCTTGTCCATAGCCACAATATGCTCAAAATCCAACACATCTCGAATAAGCTTATCTCCTATAGAGTGTCTATACTTGAAATCAGTTTGATCTAGGGCAGAATATGCCAACTCTTTTCCAATACTATATTCTAGTTCTGAAACGATTACATCGACATTATCCGGTATTTTCTCAAAAACTAATAGCAAATCTAAATTTGAATTTGTAAATTTAGATGTAGTAAAAAAACCAGACAGTACAACCACTTTAAGTCTATTCAGTCTATTCAATTTTTCCAATATCTTATCAACAGATCTTGGAATAACTGTAAGGACCATTTCGGTAATTTCGGGTAACAGTGGAAAATTCCTATTTGTTTTGTATACTATTACTTTTTCTTTTTTTCCAGCCTTAATAATCCCAAATTTCATTAAATCCTTTAATTCTAATATGAGAGTATCGTGTTTGATTTTTGTTAATCTGATCAAATCTTTTAGTACAAAATCTTTAACAGGATTTAATACAAAGACTTTCCAAAGCTTTACTTTGTTTTGACCACCCAATAAATTCTCGAGAATTTGCATTTCAGTTATATCTTTTGATTCGAAAATTGTCTCCTTTGGACGGATAACAATTTGAATTTTAGGTTTTGAGACAACTTTTGCAATAACTTTAATAGGAGTTTTTGGTTTTGATCGAGTTTTTAGTTTTGGTTTTGGTTTTGATTTATTAATTATTTTTACTTTAGGTTTTGGTTTGTTAAAAACTTTTTTTACTTGTTTTGCAGCCGTTTTTTTCATTACTGATTTTTTCTTATTCATAGTATAAATATATCACGTTTGGACCAATCATAGGCAAACAAAAAAACCATATAATATATACGGTTTCTCTGTCAAAAGTAAGATTTTGTTGGTTTTCTGTTGAATTATTTCAATTCTACTGATCCTCCAGCTTCTTCTATTTGTTTTTTCAATGCTTCGGCATCTTCTTTTTTCATACCTACTTTAATAACAGTTGGTACTCCATCAACCAAGTCTTTAGCCTCTTTAAGACCTAAACCTAGTACTTCTTTGATAACTTTGATAACAGAGATCTTGTTCGCACCTCCATCTTTTAGGTTAACGTCGAACGATGTTTTCTCATCAGCTGCAGCAGCACCTCCGGCTGGAGCTGCTACGGCTACTGCTGATGCTGAAACGCCAAATTTCTTTTCTAGGAATTTTACAAGTTCATGTAATTCTAGAACAGACATTTTTTCGATAGCCTCTACTATTGTTTTAAATTGAGCTGGAGTTGCAACAACTTCTTCAGTTGTAGCTTCTACGGCTGTGTTTGTTGTTTCTTCTGACATAATTTTATTTTAATTTAATTATTTAATAAATATAGTTGATTACTACTCTCCTTTTTTTGCAATAGCATCCAAAGCGAGTACAAATCGTTGTATAGGTGAATTGATAAGTTGAACGAATTGAGCTTGTAATGTTTTAAAGTCTGGAATAGAAGCGATTGACATCATTTCTTCCTTTGTTTTGTATTCATTATCAAATATACCGCCGATGATTGAAAGTCTGTCTTTGAATTTTTTTGTAAATTCTAGAACTTCTCTCGCAGGGGCAAGCAAGTCATCTCCATATACCAAGGCCACTTCTCCATCAAGAGATGGCAGTTCGCCTTTAATACCTAGATCAGCCAATGCTCTTTTAATCAATGTCTTCTTAGCTACTCTATATCCAACATCTGCTTTTCTAAGTGAATTTCTAACTTCACCTGTCTCAACAACATTTAATTTGTGAAAATTCACAAATACTAATGATCCTGATTTTGTAGCGATATCAGATATATTTGATACAACTTCAACTTTTTTGTTTTTTGAAATTGCCATATATTGATTTATATTAAGTTTCTGTTTTTAATTAGGTCTGGTATTTGTCCATTATGTAATAACAGACATTTACCGGAATCTACACAGGGTTTATGGCAAGACTTTTACCGTCTACCACCTATGGTATTCGAGACCACGTGCATATATTATCATGATTTTAAAGCTTTAGCAATAAGAAATTAAGGTAAATATAGTCATCTTTAAGCTTGGCATATCGGGATTTGAGTGAGCTACTATATGAAATACTAGTAATAGATTTGATAGCATCAGTTACTCTTTTTTTTACTGTTTCAAGATATACAGAATCTTTATTTTTTCTATAAAGCTCAATTCTTCTTACGTAGCGATCTTTGATGTATTTTTCCATTTTTGAAGAGTTTATATCTGATATGATTTGATTTATTTCTTCGTTGAGTGTTAAATTAATTTTTAACTGTGCTTGGGCAATCTTTACAACCTGCCCTGTTGTCGGGAAGGTCATATTTAATGTATTTGAATCATTTGTGGGGTCAAAACTGATTTCAGTATTTTTAAATAGAGGAATACCGTTGTACTCTACAGTTGAGATTTTATTATCAATACTTTCTAAAATATTTACATCTATTGTAGTATCTGTTTTTGACTTAATAGAAAAATTTTCTATAGTGGTAGTGTAAAGATAATTTACACTATTATCAAATTCCTCAAAACGGTTATTATTAAGATGCTCTAATGCTTGTCGAAAATCATTTCTAGTATTTGCACTGTAACGATCAAAATAAAGTTCATTATCAATATTATCAGTAATTTTACTTATACCAACGCTTAATTCCATATCGAGTGGAGTGAGATATTGAGACACTTTATTTTTTGAATCACTTTGAGTAATTCGTAGGAGTTTATAATTATTATTTTTTATAATTTTATTATAATCTAATCCAATTTCAGGAAAATCAACTCGAGGCGGATTTAAAATAGTATTGATGTGGGCAATAACTTTTGGACTATTCATAATGTTCGCATGTTTATATATTGTATTATTGAGGTCCACAGTCAACACCTTGCCTTGTCTTGATGAATACACATCCTGAACTACACCATCTCCATTTTTGCTATATAGTGGTATTATTTTATAGATATTTTTATCATCTAATCTAATATCATCCAATGTATTTACTCCTGTACCCAGGATCTGATACAGGGCCATATTTTTAGGATAGATTATATTATCTAGTTTTTGATGAAGAACTTTTGATTTTTCTAATAATCCAGGATTGACTCGTGAATAATTTCGTATTTCAGTTTCTTGCAATAGTCTATCCGAATTTGGGTTATATGTATAATATTTTTCAGATGGTAAAAGTGTGTAGGCAGTCGGCATATTTTTACCCAACTCTCGAGCAATAGAAGACCTCATAATAAGCCCACCAGCCAAAGACTGGTTGTGACCAAACATCAGTGCGGTGATTGCCTGTGCTGTTCCATACTCAGGTACGGCAATAAATATTAATTTGTCCACAACATTTTCAAGTCCTAGTCTTTGAAGTTCAAGTAGAAGCTGTTTTGCAACTAGTCCACCATTACTATGTGCAATAATAGTTACTTTTCCGGTTTTAGATGTTTTTTCCAAATCTTTTATTGTTTGAACAAGATCAATATTTTTATCTTTAAGTTTAATACCTTCATTCAATATATAATCTGCTGACATACGCCAGTCATACGGAATAGCATTGTAATCAATTATAGTATTTTTCTTTTTTTGGATATCAAGGTAAACTGCAAAATCTTTATATATATCTTTATCAACATATGGTAAACCGCCCAGGATATTAGTCTTGGCAATAATGTCCTTTGTAAAGATATTGTTTATACTTTTTCCAAATTCATCAAGGTATAGCTTTTTTACATCGGTATTCTTGTTAGGTTCCCAAAGTTGATTTTCAGTAAGACTATTCATATACAAACGACTTCCCATAACTCCTGGTAAGAATAATACATTTGAGCAGCACGGTTCAAGTTTTTTTATATTTTTCTGTTTTGAAAATTTTTTTATGGAAAATGGTCCGGCAATTATATTATTTTCATTTGATGGAGCATTCATAGTATATGGATATATAGTTGATTTTTCCTTTTCAAAATAGTTATCTTCAAAATCACCTTTTATATATGACTCAATCGCTACAGTATTACGTTCAAAATCATTTGTATTAATCAGAGTTGAACTTGCGCCGTATAATTCCATAACCTTTTCATTGTTAATGAATTCATTATTTTTTACATGTATAGTA
>JACMMR010000055.1 GCA_014378965.1 Candidatus Parcubacteria bacterium
ATGAACAATCAATAAGTGCAAAAAGTTTAATTTTCATTATCGTTTATTTCTTTTAAGCACTCGAGCCAATCCAGTCACTACACCCCATACCTGCACATCTTGTCCTTCAATTGGAATAATATTTTCAAAGTCTTCGTTTGAAGCTTCGAAGAAAATGGATTTACCTTTTTTTCGAAATGTTTTTACTGTAAATTCATTATCAATAGCTGCAATGACAATATCTCCATCGACAGGCTCTAAGTCTTTTCGTACACATAAGATATCTTCTGGCATGATACCTGAATTTTTCATAGATTGCCCTTCAGCACGTACATAAAACGAGGTTGATTCGTCGACCTGGAATAAGTCATTGATATCGATAACTCGTTCTATGTAGTCATCTGCAGGTGAGGCAAAACCAGCTTTTACATAGTGAGACACCAAGGATATGGGTTTATGTGTTGTTTGTTTGTGATCAATAACGCGCATTGTGTCTATTGTAAATCTAAATGAACTATAGTTCACCTAACGGTAAAATGGTTCGTGTGGTGTGATGTTGTCAGTATAAAAAAAATATTTAAAGTAAAAAGTAGTATTTATTTTTGACTTTTAGTATAATATCGAAGTACCCAAAACGCACTTATGAACACAACCGTCAAATCGCGAATAATCCTCTGTTTCCTTCTCATCTTTTCTCTAATCCTGTACGGTGGCTGGGGAATTTTGCCTGCTACCATCATTACATATAGTTTAGCAGGTATAGCTTCATTTTTTTTAAATATCAACAGATTACTTCATATCAAAAAATCAAGTATTCATGGAATAATCTATCTTTTAATTCTTTTTTTACCTGTAGGATTCTTTATCCTAATATTGTCAGCTCTTAAGAATAAAAATTCTGGTGTGATCATGAACTAAACTGATTTTTTAAAAAATACAAAAAACCTCAAGATTTAAAACCTTGAGGAATTTTTTCGTTTGTCTGAATTACGTAAACCTGAAAAAAAAATAATTTAGACTCTTTCGTCTAAATTATTTTCTATGCGACATATTTTGATTTGTTAAAATAGAAATGCTTTTAAAGTAAGGGTTTTACTTCAACTTATTAAACATATCAATCAACTTATCCAACTTCGCATTGGCTGAAGACAATTCTCTCTTCAATTGCATGATTGTCGCATTGGTATCAGTCATCGGTGACAAGTTTGTCGGTTGGACAAAATTCTCTGGCGTATCAAAAATAGTTTTATCTTTTCTTCGTACATATGCACCCTCTACAGGAGCAGGCTCTCTCATATTCTTAAAACACGTATCACAAAATACTGGCTTTTTACCATTTGGCTTAAAAGGCACCTCACAGGCCTGGTGACAAGTGTCACATATTGTTTTATATATAGTTATAGGTCTCTCTGTTTTCATATTTAGAGTATAACATAGATTACAGATTATGTAAAAGATTTTGTCAAATATAACTTACACATTTTTATTAAACCACGGAATAAACATATTTGTTTTTTTTGAATAATTAATAAAATCTGGATTCTCTTTCATTTTTTTCTCAAGCAACGGTATACCTGATATCTTTAAAATAAGAATAGTAATAGTTAATGGACCTAAAATTGAGAACCAAACAATATTAGCCGATAGAGATATAATCCATATAGCCCACCACATTGTTACCTCGCCAAAATAGTTGGGATGTCTTGTATATTTCCACAAGCCTTCCTTCATCAACTTACCTGTATTTTCAGGATTTTTTATAAATACTGCAAGTTGTCTATCCCCAACTGATTCAAAAAAGAATCCAATAATCCAAAGCATCAACCCTACAAAATCTAATACTGTTAGAGACGTACCTAAGTTTTTATTTACAACAAGAACTGGTAAAACAACAAGAAATAAGAGCACTCCTTGTAATATGTACACTTGAAAATATGATCTTATATAAAACCACTTACCCCATGTATGTCTCCAAGCTAAATATCTATAGTCCTCGGCTTTCCCTTTATTTCTTTTGTAAATATGATATGCAAGTCGTAAGCCCCATATACTTACAAGTATTCCAACTAAAATACCTCTCAACCCTGACTCAAAATCATGAAGAATAAATGAAAGCCAAGCAAGCATTACAAAACCTAACCCCCACGCAGTGTCAACAACATCATTTCTTTTTCTAATTATAGATACTATAAACCAAACATTCATATACAAAAACAATATAAAAATAATGGCTGTAAAAAAAGTCATATATTAAAACTTAGTAAAAATTAGAAATGTAACCGAAGACACTGCTGCTGTTACAAAAGATCCCCAGATCAAATCTACAATTGTTACAGCAATTGGCCAGTCTTTCAACGTTGCAAGATTTGTTAAATCATATGTTGCATAGGTAATAAAACCAAATAACGCTCCGAATAAAATTGCGTGAATAATTGAATTTTTTTCTATTGCTGGATTTATTACAAAGACCAGTAATGCAAATATAAATAATATATAAAAAAGTAAGGCAGCTATCCAATTTATATTAGTTTTAAACAAAAAACCAATCTGCTTTGCATAAAAAGACTTAGCCAGAAAGCCAAGCCAGATACCATCGATGACCAAAAAAATGGATAATGCTGTAAGATATACTTTTAAAAACATGTTTTAATTATACCACATTCATTCATTACTTTAAAAAGATGTATATATTCTGGTATAATTAATAGTATGAAAAAAGGTATTCAAATCACACTCGCTCTACTCATCATTGGGGGTATTGCCTATTATTATTTGCATCAGAAATTTAATCCTCCTGCCCCTGTTGTGGAAACTGTCCTTGCCACCACAACACCTGTAATTCTTGCTGATAATATGTTTGTTGCAGCAACGCAAGATCCTGATGCTACTATCCTGGCAAAAGGTGACCTAAATAATGATACATATGAGGATGCAATTATGGCAGTAGTATTTTGTGGTGCATCATGTTCCTTAAGTTTAGAAGTAATATTAAATATTGAAAATAGATCAACAAAACCGTTAGATAATATTTCATTTGATGGGTACAAATCGTCATCAGCTACAAAAAGTGATCTCAGTAAAGTTAAGATTGAGAATGGGATAATCTCATTAACTGGAAAAGGGTTAGATTGTATCGAGGATTGTACGGAAGAAAAATGGAATGTTGAAAAAACAATCCAGTATAAGTTAGAGGCTAATAAAATTGTAAGATTACCAACTGACTTGAAAAGATAATTTTATAGTTATACAATGTATAAAGTTCAGGTTTTAGTAATAGTCGACCTTAGCTACATCTTCTAGGACACTATGTGTCTTAAAAGATGTAGCTAATGAAAGCTTCATTACAAAAAAACCAATATGAAAAACAGAACCTTAGTCAGAGTACTACTCATCAGTTTGACCACCCTTGCCTTCATCATGTACAACCAACATGTTCCCTGGCAGTACATCGGGTTCATACACTTTATCGGCGGTCTGGCGGCTTACTATTTGGTCCTCGGTAACCGCCGTAACACTTACCAAGACACAGATTGGGTCGAATGGTTTATGGCGTTTATGGGCGGTTTCTGCGGATTCTTCTCTTTAATCGTCGCTTCCTTACCAGAATTTGAACTCGAGGCGTGGGACAACATTAGAGATGAGTAGTCGACTTAATCAGCCAAAAAAACAACCCGTAGTTGCCCTCTCAGGCTTCTGCGGTGTTTTTATTGCCAAGTCATAATAAAAATGGTATTTTGTCACCAGTACGCAATTTTGAAAAACTATGAAAATCTTTACCAGACTATCCTTAGATTCACTCCTACCTCCATACTCAACCTGTGCGGTTATTTTTCCATTTGACAGAGCGACTAACTCTGTTCTTATGGTTGATGATCCTGTTTTTGGACTAACTGGGTATATATTTCAAGACCTAGATAATGATACTACAATCAAAGAAAAAGCTGTGCAGAATTTTAGAGCAAACACAAATGTGATAGTTGTGGAAACTAATCCATTTTGTCCTGAAGTCATGCAGTGTCTAACTGGTGATCAATCTAACTCGCAGTCAGTGTGGAAGTTTGTGATAATACTTCAGAATTTTCGAGCACCAGAAGAATCAGAAATTGTACCGAGAAATATGAAGTGGTATCACAAAAATGTCATCCCATGGAGCAGAATGCATTGTAATGCAGAAAAAGAATTCTTGATGGAATTAATGGGTGTAAAATAACTTAATACTCAAAAGCGCGGACCTTCCTCGGGACCGCGCTTTTTTTCTTTATTAAAATTTCCATCCTTTCATAACCTCAATCTCTTTAGTTTGTGTAGTTATGATTTGTTTTGCCAACTCATACGTACTATCTAAGGCAGGATGACTATTTGTAATAGTCAAACCATTTTCTTTATTACTATTCGTTTTATTAATTTGATCAAGTATTTCAATATAATCTTTGGAAATATTTATCGCTTTTTGATGATGTACGATCATATCGTTTGTGTATTTTTTTGCCAACTTATCTCCTTTAAGATCAACACTTGTGGTCGCATGCATAGTCATGGACATTGTTGGAATATATTCCTTTCCTAGGTATTCTCGATACACATTTTCCATTTTTGATATTTCAAAAGTTTGAGTATCGACCACATTTGCTGCAAATATTCTTACTTGTCCATTAGTAATATCTAAGTTATTCATAATTTTAAGTGATGAATCAACCGCTTCTTGATGATGAGGTATCATTTCATCCAAAAATGCTTTTACTATTGCTGCTTCATCTCCAGTTTTGGCTACTTTTGTAAATGTATTTGTAGACATGTTTTTATATAGTATTATACCTAAGGCAATTAATACAAAAAGTATTATTGTTATTATCATTTTTTTCATGTATTATAGTATAACACATAGGCTGAGATGGCGGAATGGTAGACGCACGCGACTCAAAATCGCGCAGGGCAACCTAGTGAGGGTTCAAGTCCCTCTCTCAGCACAATGCGGTATTCTAAACCTAGGGTTATTACTGTTTTAGGTCCTACAGCTATTGGTAAATCAGACCTTGCTGTATCTATTTCTCTATGGTTAAAAAAGATACACAATATTAATTGTGAAATTATTTCCGCTGATTCGAGACAGGTATATAAACATCTTAATCTGGGGACAGGAAAGATTACAATTGAGGAGATGAAAGGTGTTCCCCATCACATGCTGGATGTTGTAAATCCAGACCAAGAATATTCTGTCTTTAAATATGCAGAGGATGCTACTAAAATCATTGATGATCTACACTCGAGAAACATACTCCCTATTATCTGTGGAGGTACTGGTTTATACATCAATGCTCTCCTTTTTGAAACAAAAGGTGCCAGTGCAAAACAAAATCCAGAATTAAGAGAAAAATTAGAACGTGAGACTTTAGTGTATTTACAAAATGAATTAAAAAATATTGCCGAAAAATGTAATGCTAACATTTCAAATATAGATATACAAAATAAAAGAAGAGTTATCCGAGCAATAGAAATTATTACCGAATTAAAATATATTCCTGAAATACTAATAAATAACAAATACGAAAACATTATTATCGGATTAGATATAGATTATGAAGTTTTAAAAGAGAGAATAAAAAATCGAATTGATAAAAGATTAAAAGATGGAATGATACAAGAGGTAGAAAATTTATTAATGGAAAATAAGATAACTCATGAACGATTACAAAAACTCGGACTTGAGTATAAATTCATCTCTGATTACTTGACAGGTATGTTGACAATGGACCAGTTTAAAGAACAATTATATTTTGCTATTATTCATTATACAAAACGTCAGAAGACGTGGTTTAAGAATAATAAAGAATTGAAGGAGAAAATTGTTTGGTTTGAACCTCAGGACATTTCAGCGATTGAAAACTTTATTCAGACTTCCATCTAGCAACTATTCCACATGGTAATAATTTTCCAGTTGAGTCTTCTATGGTTAATTCCTTACTTTCAACCTTCCCTTTTGTAAATATCGCCTCTAGGTTTTGTTTATAGGCAATATGAGAATATCCACTGGCATATCCGTTTACTATGAAAAATAAAGCGTCTGGAGCTAACAACTTTGCTGTTTCTTGTACGAAGTCTACAAACTGTTCTTCGAGCTTCCAAACTTGCCCTGCTGATCCTCTACCGAACGCTGGTGGATCCATGATAATTCCTTGATAGGTATTTCCTCTACGTAATTCTTTTTTAACGAATGCAAAGGCGTCATCTAATATCCATCGAATAGGTTTATCTTTAAGTCCGGACAAGTCTGCATTTTTCATACCTACACCGATCGACGGTTTTGATGCATCAACATGAGTTATTTCAGCACCTGCATTTGCAGCTACGAGAGATGCACAACCTGTGTACCCAAAAAGGTTTAAGACTTTGATGTTTTTATTTTTTGACTTAGAAATAATATCATCCATGTATTTCCAGTTATCATACTGCTCAGGGAAAATTCCAGTATGTTTAAATGGATTTAATTTTACTCCACATTTTAAATCTTTAAAAAAAGTAATAGAAAAATCTTCAGGCAAATCTTTGTATGTTTTCCAGATTCCTCTTTCGTCTCTTTTTCCTACTTTACTGTCATCAATAAAAATAGCATCGACTTTGTCCCACTCTTTGGTCAATGTCTTAGGCCATAAAGCTTGAGGATCTGGACGATCGATGATATATCCGCTGTATGATTCGAGCTTTCGTTTATCTCCGGTGTCTATGAGGGTATAGTTGAGGTCTTTCATGGGGTTTATGGTAGCATATTACCAAATAAGAAAAAACGTACCTGACAATACGTTTTTTCTAATGTGCGACATATTTTGATTTATCAAAATAGAAGTGCCCTTGTGGTGCCACTAGCGGGAATCGAACCTACATCTACCCCTTAGGACGGGA
>JACMMR010000056.1 GCA_014378965.1 Candidatus Parcubacteria bacterium
ACTGTTATACAAAAAGGTAAAATGGGGTTTGTAAAAGTAAAATAAAGTTTGTAATTTCTACAACGAATCTTGATATTTTCTTTATGAGAAATTTATGTAGTTTTTGATATTGTTTGTACATGAATAAACAAAACTATAATTATCTGTAATCCTTGTCAAATTCATGATATACTCAAAAAATGCAAGATATAATCGCAAAAATATTTCCAAAAAATCTTCCGTCAATTGATGAATTAGAGATAAAATACTCAAAGAGAGATCTACCCAGCACTGCGATGGTAACTCGAATCTGCCCATCACCAACTGGGTTTGTACACCTTGGTACTATTTACATGTCTTTGATTTGCAAAAAGTTTGCTGACCAGACTAATGGAGTATTCTTTTTGCGAATAGAGGATACTGATAAAAAAAGAGAAGTAGGCGGTGCTAAAGAAATAATTTATAGTTCTCTTAAGGAATATGGTTTAGATTATGATGAAAATCAAACCTATGGACCATACGTGCAATCTGAAAGAAAAGATATTTATACAGCATATACAAAATATCTTTTTGAAAAAGATGATGCCTATCTATGTTTCTGTACAGATGAAGAATTAAAAGCCACAGCTGAGGAACAAGAAAGACTTAAACTTAAAAGAGGGTATTATGGTAAATGGGCCGTATGGAGAAATAAAAGTGAAGAGGAAGTGTTAGCAGAGCTTGATAAAAACACACCTTATGTAATCCGATTTAAATCTCACGGAGACGGAGAAAAAACTTTTACACATCATGATCTTTTGAAAGGAAATGTAGATTTGCCTGAAAACGATATGGATGTACCGCTTTTGAAAAAAGAAAATGGTTTACCAACGTATCACTTGGCACATGTTGTCGATGATCATCTCATGAGAACAACAGATGTTTTACGAGGTGATGAATGGTTATCATCAGTTGCGTTGCATTATGATTTATTTCAATCTCTAAATTTTCCAATTGTTCGATATGGACATTGTTCCCCAATAAATAAATTGGTTGGATCAAGTCGGAGAAAATTATCAAAAAGAAAAGATACTGAAGCTAACATTTCTTTTTTTAAAGAAAAAGGTTTTGTGGTACAGGCAGTTATTGAATATTTACTCAACCTTGCTAACTCAAATTTTGAAGATTGGCGAAAGGAGAATATTGATAAAAATTACACAGAATTTAATTTGAGTATGGAAAAATTAGCAAAGAGTAATGGTCCACTTTTTGATGAAACGAAACTAAGAGATATTGCCAAAGATAAAATAGCACGAATGGGCAATATAGAAGTATATGATCGTGTTTATGAATGGGCGAAAGAGTATGATGAGTATTTTTATGGATTACTTAATTCTAATAAAGAATATTGGCTCAAAGTATTCAACATAGAAAGAGTGGGTGAGTTGATTCGAAAAGATATTGCGATTTGGTCGGAATTATATGATTTTTATAATTTCTTTGATACAGAAAAATTTACAAAACCAGACTGGTCTACTTTTAAATCAGTTTTTACTCAAGATGAAATTGAGAATATCTTAAATGAATATAAATCCATATACAACCCCCAGGACGACAAGCATACATGGCTTGGTAAAGTTAAAGACTTGTGTCCGAAGTTTGGTTTAGCACCTGATATAAAAGCTTACAAGGCAGATAAAGAAGCGTTCAAAGGTCATGTTGGTGAATTAACACAATTGATACGGTATGCAATTACAGGACGAACGCAATCGCCAGACATTTATGAGATATTGCAAGTGTTGGAAAATAAGGAAGTATTAAAAAGATTAACTATATAAAAAATAAAATGAACATAAAACTACACACAAACAAAGGAACGATAGAACTTGAATTATTTGACCAGCTCAAGCCAAACACAGTTGCTAACTTTATTAAACTCGCTAAAGAGGGATATTATGACGGTATCAAATTTCACAGAATTATCAAAGGCTTCATGATCCAAGGCGGAGATCCTTTGACAAAGGATGACGCAATGTCTAGTAGATGGGGAACTGGAGGTCCTGGATACTTGTTTAATGATGAGATAGGAAGTGAAAATAGCAATGCAAAGGGGACTATTTCTATGGCCAATGCTGGACCGAACACCAACGGCAGTCAATTTTTTATAAACGTAAATGATAATAATTTCCTCGATCCAAAGCATACGGCTTTTGGAAAGGTTGTTGGTGGTATGGATGTTGTTACCACTATAGAAAATGTGGCTACAGGGGCGGGGGACAGACCGGTTGATGTTGTGGTTATCGAGAGTGTTGAAATATAATTGCCAGCTATTGACAATATTTGTACTAGTTATATAATATAGGTATATGAACCTTGAAACAAATCTCGTCGTTATGAGGGTTTTCTTCATTGCAACCCTTGTTATATTCTTCTCATTCCTTGAATGGTGGGTACACAAGTATCCAATGCACAGTAAAAAGTTTAAGAAATATCCGATCCTGGGACTACTTTTCGAAAGCCATATCGGGTCAAACGGTCATCACAGCCGTCATGGATATTGTCCAAATCACCCCGAATGCTTTGAGGATGATCACGAACATGAACCTATACTTCAAAAATTCTGGTTTGGATTTTTTGTTGCATTTTGGGGAAGTATCCCATTGTTTCTTTTGGAACTCTTAACTTCATTTGATTATCATCTTACTTTAATATGTTTTGTCTCAATTTATGCCTATTACTGGATGTTTGAGATGGTACATATTGCAACACACGATGGAAAACATTGGCAAAGAGAATTTTTGAGGAAAATTGGTTATTTTGAAATCATGTTGAGTCATCACATGGTTCATCATACGATAAAATTCAATATGAATTATGCTTTGGTAAATCATTGGGCTGACTATTTGTTTGGTACAAAGTATCAGGCTAGGAAAAGTTCAGTGTTGATGGTTCGAATGATTACTTCTGTAGTCTTGCTTGGATTCTTGACATCATTCTTGAATCTTGTTTACAGGTAGCTCACCGTCCACTTTAGGATACACGCGTCACATCTTACTCTTTGTAAGCTCTGTGACGCGTTTTTTTATTTACAAAAAACGCATAAACCGATATACTCACCTCATGAAAGCTATCGTTCCTGCAGCAGGAAAAGGTAATCGTCTTAAACCTTATACAGATATAATACTAAAACCACTTCTTTCATTACACAATGCTGATAGTGTTTACAACACTCTCTTGACAGACATATTGACAAAACTATCGTCTTAAATAGATTAAGTTTATATCATCGTAGAACATCTTGAGGTTAATATAAGAGAATATGTTGAAAAGCATATAATAAAACCAGACGAAAGATTTTTGGTTTTAAATCGTGATGACATACACAGTAAAGATGAGCTAGAGATATTTGCCAAACACAAATGCTCTTTTGGAATACATAAAAAAATTATGCCTAGATATAAATCTGTGCAGGTGGATAGTGAGGGTAAAGCTTTTGAACTTAGAACGCAAACAGAAGATGAGAAAGTACAAGGTTGTTATATTGCTAGAGGGGTGTATTTGATAGATGTAGGGATTTTATATTTTTCTCCTGAGGTACTTGTTGATGGAGAGATAGGTTTACCTCAGATTCTTATGAAGCATGTCGATGTGTATGTTATGTATGCTGTTCTAGAAGAAAGTTGGGTGTCAGTTTATACTGTGGAGTTGATAGATGATATGATGGAGGTGACGAGTTAATTAAAAATCAAAGTTTTTTATTTGATCACTTGCCTGTAAATTCAGTTCGTCAATGTGTAGCTGTAGCTTTTCATAAAGATAAAATTGTCCTTGTTGACAATGTAAATAAACTCAATGTAATCGAGTGATACACTTTCTCGAGAGATTCAAGAAGAGTCAAATATGAAGGTTATATATAGTAAACCTATTGGTTATCAAAAAGTTTCAAGAACAGATGGGGAGGAAGGGTTGTATTATCAAGTAAGATATTTTTGTATCGTAGTGCCCTTTGGTCCTTTTGTCGGTGATCCTGATGGAGATGTAACTGAAGTATTAGAGATTGATCCTAGTGAATATAAAAAATACTTTGATTGGGGTATGATAAGCGATGCTATTATGGAGAGAGCGATGGAGTTTAAGGGGGAGTATGATAATAGTAAGAAGTAAGAACATGTGTGTGCGCAGGACCATCACCACATAGGTATAACAACCCTTTTTTGGTTTTAACCTCTGTTAGTTAAGATGTTTTATCTAAATACTCAGAAATGATTGTCATATGATCAGCACCTTTCACTAATTTATAAACTGCCTGGGGTATATGTTCAGATATTGACTTAACATTGGCTATCATCAGAGGGTGTTCATCGTCACCTATGTAAATAAATACAGGACATGAAATCGTGGGAATAGGTTTAACTTCTTTAATTCTGTCTAGTAATTCTGGACTAGCAGCTTTTTTAAAAAAATGTAAAAATTCTGAGAAAATAGGAGTTGGAGCATATAAATGTAATTCTTTTGGAGGTGTTTTAGCTGCTACGATGAGGGCGACTGCCCCTCCTATTGAATGACCAATAATAATATCTTTTTTTGTCATTTTTACCTTAGCACACCAACCTTCTATTGTTTTAGTTCTCCAAGACAAAGACACAGGGACTATTCCTTTTTTTAATTTGTATTTATTTGCACTTAATGCGATAAATTTTTTCATATAATTTAAATAAAATAAGAATCATTTTCTGTAGTGGCTTTGTATACTGTATTACACATACCGCTACCTAATTCAGTTCAGTCAATTATTTTTTCGTTTAAAATTTCTTCAATTTTTGTTTTATTCATATAGATTAAATCTTATAACATATTTCAAAAAATCACTACCTAGTCATATTATCAATATTGATTTTGTATGTTAATAATATTATATATGAAAACAGGAACAGCATTTATACATCTACATAGTGAAAAAATAGCAAAAAAGCATGTGGGTAGTTTCGGTATCAATTACTAAAAAATACAGAGGAAAGGGATATGAAAGCATACTGATGGATGAAGTTTTAAAAGAGACTAAAAAAAAGCTCAAGGGTTTGAAAATTATTTATCTAGAGCATTTTTCTGAAAATGTTTGAGCTATTAAAATGTATGAGAAAAAAGGTTTTATAAAATGAGGTGAATTATCTGGTGAGGTGAAGAGGGAGGGGGTGTTTGGGAATGAGGCTATGATGTATTGGAGGGTTTAGGTTATACATATTGGACTAATATAATTGATACATTGACTATTTTGATATTATTAGCTATATTAACTATGACTGTTCTTTTTATCATAGTGATATCAAAACAGTTTCAATTGTGAAAAAAACATCATGAAAACAAAAAGCTACGCAAATGATCCTTGCTCTACATGTGATGGCACAGGTGTAGGTAACGACAGTCTTCCGTGCACAAGCGGAAATTGCACCTGATCTGAAAGACTACGCCCTTGACCACCCTTGATTAAAACCGAGGGTGGTCATTTTACTTATAATAATTATATGGTATATTATATAAAATATGTCAACTCTAACCACAAAAGAATTTAAGCTAAAAAATGGATTGCAGGTAATACATAATTATAAAAAAGATTCAAAAATCGTGGACGTGAGACTTATGTTTAAAGCGGGAAATTTTTATAATTCACTCTACTCATATACACCTGGTACGGCACACTTTCTGGAACATGTAGTTCATGAAAAAACAACAAAATATACAAACAAGGTTGATTTAACAATGCTTGTTGAAAAATTTGGAGGGCAGAGAAATGCCGTGACTTACGGAACGGAAAAGATGACTTTTTTTGCAACAGTAATCAACGATTTTACGGAAAATGCTTTTGATTACATATCTCAAGTAGTTTTTAACTCAGAGTTCAATGAGGTCGCATTAGAAAAACACAGTAAAATAATTAGAGAAGAGCTTCTTGCTAGTTTTAAAAACCCAAACACTAAAGCAATGAGGTTGTTTAATGATTTAGCATACAAAGGAACTAATTTTACATATCACACACTAGGAACAGAAGAATCTTTAAATGATATAAATTTAAAAGAACTTAAAGACTATTATCTAAATTTCTTTACTCCTAACAACTGTATTTTGTCTATAAGTGGTGATATATCTTTTGAGCAATGCGAAACTTTAGTTAAAAAATATTTTGACAATGTTTCTATTAAAAAAAATACACTGGTTTATCCAGACATCTCTATGCTTGTGTCAAAAAATAGAAACCGTACTCAAGGTCATACTCTTATTCAAGACAAACAGGCTGTTGTTAATTTCGGTGGCATTGGCACTGGATATAATGATACATTAAGTTTTAGTAATTTAGTTTTAATTAGATTATTAACATGGGGTTCAAATTCAATTTTGAATAAAAAACTCAGAGAGGAGAATAGCTTGGTATATAACGTTGCCGGGGTACTAATCTCAAACGAGTTTTTTAGTAATACATATTTTAACATCAATACCCAACCTGAAAATATTCAAAAATGCTTAGATATTATAAAAAAAGAGGTTTTAAAAATAACTAACGGTAAAATAAATTTAGATGATTTAGATAAAACTAAAAAGATAATACAAACTTCCGAAATATTTAATGATCAAAATATTCAAAATGAAGCTGACAGCATAGCTACTATTAAGCTTTTGTATAAAAATATTAAAGATAAAGAGGATAATTTAAATAAGATTTTAAGCGTAACTAAGGAAGAAGTCATGGAGTCTGCAAAATTGTTATACGAGAATTTGAATATACTTGCAGTCTGCTCAAATGTGGAAGGTGTTGAGTATGAGTTTTAAAAAAATGAAAACAAAAAATAAATACAACAGTTTAATGAATATCCCTGAAGATTTCACCAAAGAGGAGTGGGGTCTTGCTGTATCTGTTATAGATTTTTTACCACACAATATTTTAGTTGAACTTTGTGATAAATATGAGATAAGGTTTGAAGGAGGAAATAAAGACACTGATGATGAGACTTTAATTTTAGGATTGTTTAATCACTTGAGTAAAGAGGAAATTTTAAATATAGCTAATAAATACAATAATTAAATGTACAGAAAAGGTGTTTCAGCATTAATACTTAATAAAAACCAAGAATTTCTTTTGGTTAATTTGATTTCTTTTGAGGAAAAATATTTTGCTATTCCTGGTGGTGGAGTCGAGGAAAGTGAGACTTTGGAAGAAGCTGTGTATAGGGAAATAATGGAAGAATTGGGTATAAAAGCTGAGTCTCTTGAATTAATTGGAAAAGATGAGGTACCTTTAAAGTTTACTTTCAAAATCCCAAAAATCAAAAACGGGATTGATATTACAGGTTCAGAAAGATTTTTCTTTGGATTTAGATTTATTGGTTATGATAGTGAGATAAAGCTTCAGGAAGATGAGGGAGGTGTTGCCTGAATTTAAGAAAAGCAAGTAGTTGATATTACAATATAAGTCTGGTATTGATTGAATTCAAGAGCTAAATAGACTTGAAAAATATACTAATACTGTTCCATAGATGATATAATTTCTATATACATAAAATATACAAAACCATGAAATCCCATCAAAAACGTACAGCAATATCGCATTATATATTAAAAAACATAGCCAGACCTTTTATTAAAACTTTATGGGTTAAGAAAGTAACAGGTATCGAGAATATACCAAAAAAAGGAGCGTTTATTATAGCCATGAATCATCAAAGTTTTTTTGACTTTTTGATATTCTCAGCCATTGCACCAAGGAATGTTCATTTTTTAGCTGCAGAAAAATTTTATAAAAACAGATCCTGGAAAGCTTTAATGGTTTTGACTGGTCAAATAAAAGTAGAGAGGGAAACGAAAGATAAAACAGAATTACATAATCATGTTAAAACTCATTTAGGTAAAGGTTTGTTGCTAGGTATTTTTCCTGAAGGAACAAGATCTCCACATAAAGACGAAATGTTAAAAGCTTTCAATGGAATATCCAAATACGCAATTAATCATAAAGTAAACATTATTCCTGTTGGACTAAAGGGAATGTATGATATATTGCCAAAAAATTCAAGAAAAATTTCCTTCAAAAAAACAGCTGAAGTTCACATAGGTAAACCCATAGATGTTTCTGAACATTGGGAAGGTGAGTCAGATGATGAAAAATATACTTACATAACAGAAAAAGTTATGAAAAAGATTGAATTATTATCAGGAAAAAAGTATAATCACTACACACACAATCATGCAGAATAAAATATTTGTAATAGATCTAGACAGTACTCTAATCAGAGAACAAAGTCAGGGGTATTTAATAAAATATCTTAAAGATATTAAAAAAATCTCTTTTTTTAAATATGTCATAATAATGAGTGGTTTTATTCTATATAAGTTATCGTTATATACAAATGCTAGGCAACTACTTCAATTTTCTTTAAATAATTTCACAAATGATACAGAGGAAAATATATACGGTTATGTAAATGACTTTTTCGAAAAAACATTAAAAAATAAATATTTCATACACTCAAAAGAGTTAGTTAAATTAATACAAGGCAGCAGTTCAGAAATAGTTATTTTATCCGCAGTTATTGATCCTTTAGTCAAAAGAATCTGCGAAGATTTGAAGATATCAAGATATGTATCTACAAAACTTGAATTTAATAAAGGCTTATTTACTGGAAAAATCATAAGTGAACATAATTACGGGGATTATAAATTGGATAATATTAAAAAATATTTGTTAGAAAATAATATGAATGAGGAAGATGTTGTAATTATAACTGATCATATTTCAGATATCTCAATCATAAAATATTTCAAGAATCCTATTATAGCAAATCCAAACTCTGTTATGAAAAAATGGGCTCGACAAAATAATTATCCCATAATATACTTAGATAATAATGAATCTATTCAGTATATCAAACATTATATTGAGTCTAAGTAGTTTATTTTTTGGTTTAATAGTTTATCACTCAAATAAAGAAAACCCTCTAATAAAATATTGGTTAATGTTCGCATGGTGTTTTTCTTTCTGGTCACTCGGGTTGTTTGGGGTAACGTATTATACGAATTACAGCACGGCTTTTTTTTGGCAATATGTCCTTGATTTTTTTGCTGTTTTTTTGCCATCAACGTATGTGATTTTTTTGATAAAATTTTTTAAATTTAAAAATAAGTTTTGGATGCCTGCAATATATATCAGCTCGGCATTTTTTGCCATTTTTAGCTTTACACCTTACTTTAAAACAGGGATAAGTATACAAAACGGCTTATATTGGATAGTTCCAGGAAAATATTACCTTTTGTTTATAGCTTATTTTATGATATATGCAATTGTATCCATATGGATACTTTTGTTTCAGCTTATAAAGAACAGACATGATCCTCTTTTAAGGGGACAGATACGAAATATCATGATTGCCAGCTTGTTTGGTTATGGGGGAGGCTCCACAAACTTTCTGCCATATTTGTTCAAATCTTTTCCATATGGAAACTATTTCGTTATTTTCTTTTTGGTATTTATGGTGTACGGAGTGTTGAAATATAAAATATTGAACACTAAAGTTATTTCGGCGCAAATATTTTCAATATCCATCATCTTAATCTCTTTATTTAACTTTTTGAGAGCAATCGATATTCAAGATCAGTTGATAAACTTATTTACCCTTGTTCTTATATCCTTCTTTAGTTATTTTTTAATCAGAAGTGTAAACGGAGAAGTTAAGGCAAAAGATCAGATCCAAACCCTCGCAGACAACCTCACAAAATCCAACGACAAGCTCGAGGACGCCAACGTCCACCTAAAAGAACTCGACCAAAAGAAATCCGAATTCATGTCGCTCGCCACTCATCAACTACGCGCGCCGCTTACCGCCATGAGAGGGTATTATTCGATGATTCAGGAGGGTACTTTCGGTAAAATTAATAACCCGGAGATTGAAGATGTCATAAACAAGATCTCTCGCTCAACCACAGACCTCACTATGATAGTAGAGGACTATCTAAACATCTCACGTATAGAGCAAGGTAAGATGCAGTATAACTTCAATACCTTAGATATAGCCGATATAGTAAACGATGTTGTCAAAGAAGTCTCACCTACAGTGCGTCATGCTGGTCTGACATTAAACCTAACCTATGACAATACCAAAAAGTACATGGTTTCAGTAGATCAAGGAAAGATAAAACAAGTAGTATTCAATATTATAGATAACTCGATAAAATATACACCGAAGGGAAGTATAACTGTTTCCATTAAGAAAACAACAAACAAAAAAGTCTTAATATCAGTCAAAGACACAGGTGTAGGCATAAAGTCAGGAGTTATACCTCAACTTTTCCAGAAGTTCACCCGTGCACCTGACGCCTCAGAGACCAATATATTGGGTACAGGCCTCGGCTTGTATGTAGCCGATCAAATACTCAAAGCTCATCATGGTGGAGCCTGGGCCGAGTCTGAGGGGCAAGGGAAGGGGTCTCAATTTTATATAGAATTAAATTTATCCGAATAGATATAGTAACATGAATACAAATAATTTTTTTACAATTGAAACTATCAGTCTTTTGTCAACTGCTTTTTTTAACTTGGTGCTTTTTATGATAATTATTATAAGAAATAAAAAAACTAGAAATATATATTATTTTTTAGGGTTTATATTATCAATTTTCATTTGGGTTGTAACAACATTATTTTTGTATGTTTTAGATGGAAAAGCATTACTCATAGATGTTCATCTTATATATTTTGGCCCAGCTTTCATACCGATGTTTATGATTTTGTTTATAAAAACATTTCCCAAAGAAAAGTTAGGTTATTCTAAATTAAAACTATCTCTATTCTTATTCTTTCCGGTTTTTTTTTCAATTTTATCTTTAATACCTAATGCAATTATAAAAAATGTTGTAGTTGTAAATGAATACAGTAGGTATTTTATTTTTGGAAAATTGTATTGGTTTTATTTTATATATATATGTATTTACTTTATATTCGTTTTATATTTAATGGTAGAAAAATATTTAATGTTAAAAGGCAGAGAGAAAAATCAAATTGAAATGATTTTCTTAAATCTTGCTATTGGATCATTTGTGGGTGTTATTACTACATTAATTATGTCTACATTTGGAAATTATTCGTTGTTCTGGGTTGGTTCATTTTATAGTGGACACTTGGTTATAGCTATATTTTATGGGATTGTAAGGTATGGACTTTTTGACATCAAACTTATTGCAACTGAGTTTATAACTCTAACAACATGGATATTATTATTTGTTAAAATTCTTTTTGACAAAACTTCAACAGATAGACTTGTTGATTCAATTATTTTATCTTTGATAATTATAAGTGGAATTATGATAATTAAAACTGTTACTAAAGAGATAGTTTTACGTGAAAAAGACGATATACTAGTTGATAACATAACTGTTTTAAATCAAAAATTGGAAAAAACTAATGCTGATCTAAAAGTGTTAGATCAAAAAAAATCAGAGTTTATGTCTTTGGCTACTCATCAATTACGTGCACCACTTACCGCAATGAAGGGTTATTCTTCTATGATACTTGATGGTACTTTTGGTAAAATTCAAAATCCTGAAATAGAAGCTGCGGTAAACAAGATCTCTCGCTCGACAACTGATTTAACAATGATAGTGGAAGATTATTTAAATATTTCACGCATAGAGCAGGGGAGTATGAGATATAACTTTTCAGTTGTTAATGTACCTGATCTTATAAAAGATGTCTTAGAAGGTGTCATGAATACAGCAGATAGATTAGGGTTAAAAATTACGTTAAATTATGATGCTACTATAAAATATAATGTTAGTGTTGATCCAGGAAAAATGAAACAGGTGTTTTTAAATATAATAGATAATGCTATAAAATATACTCCGTCAGGCAATATAGATATTTATATAAAAAAAACAGAAGATGGTAAAAATGTGATAATTAAAATTATTGATACAGGGGTAGGTATAAGAGTGGAGGTGTTATCTAGTTTATTTCAAAAATTTGTTCGTGCTCCAGATGCTTCTAAGATTAATATCTTAGGTACAGGGTTAGGGTTATATGTTGCAGGTGAAATACTAAAAGCTCATAGCGCTCACGCTTGGGCAAATTCAGAAGGGGTGGGTAAAGGCTCAACTTTTTACGTTGAATTATCATTAGTAAATTAAATAAAAAAAAATGAATACAACACCATTTACACTAGAAAATATAAGCTTAATGTCAACAATAATGATCAATTTAATATTGATTATTATAATATTTTTGATAAAAAATAAAACAAAAAATAATTATTTATTTATTGGTTTTATATCCTCAATATTTATTTGGACTATATCAACTTTTGTTTTTTTAAACGCTAAACCTGATCTAACTGTATTTGCTGCAAAGATTTTTTATATTTCAGGATGTATTATTCCAGTCTTTATAATATTATTCACCGTTACATTTCCAAAACAGAAATTAAACTACTCTAAGTTAAAATTGTTTCTATTTATATTGTTTCCAACCCTTATATGTATTTCTGTTACACTACCAGGTACCGTTGTTCGAGATGTTGTATTAAATAATGGTTACAAAACAATACTATTTGGTCCACTGTACAAGCTCTTATTTGCATATATAGTATGTTATTTCTCATTGGTATTTATTGTAATATATAAAAAACATAGAGAACTTAAAGGTATTGAAAAAAAACAAGTTGAGATAATATTTTCGAGTATTTGTTTTGCTACATTTTCAGCACTCTTTGTGAGTTTGATTATGCCAACACTGGGTAATTTTAGTTTATTTTGGGCAGGTCCATTCTTTAGTGGTTACATGTTGTTAACTATCACATATGCAATCATAAGATATAGTTTTTTTGACATAAAACTTGTTGCCACAGAGTTTTTAACCCTAGCCATATGGCTGCTATTGTTTGTTAAGATTTTCTTTGATGATAGAACTAAGGATATAGTTACAGATTCTGTTGTACTTTTTCTTGTTATAATAGGTGGAATTCTTATCATTAAATCAATACAAAAAGAAAAAATACTTATTGAAAAACTTGAAATGACAAACATAGATTTACAAGAGTTAGATAAAAAGAAGTCTGAATTTATGTCCCTAGCCACACATCAACTCAGAACACCATTAACTGCTATGAAAGGATATTCGTCTATGATACTTGATGGAACTTTTGGGGAGGAAAATAATCCTGATATAAAAGATTCTGTTAGTAAGATTTTGAGATCTACTGAAGATTTAGCTATGATTGTTGAGGATTATTTAAATATTTCACAAATAGAGCAGGGAAGGATGCAATATAATTTTGCAGATATTGATGTAGGTCTAGTTGTTAAAAATATTTTCAATAGTGTTAAATCAACAGCAAATAGAGCAGGACTTATATTTAGACTCAATTATGATGAAAACAAAAAATATATTGTACATGGCGATGAAGGTAAAATAAAGCAAGTTGTATTGAATGTTATTGACAACGCTGTTAAATATACACCAAAAGGGGAGATAGATATTTTTATAAGAGAGACGAATGAAAATAAGGTTCTTATTGAGGTTAAAGATACTGGAGTAGGTATAAAATCAGAGGTGTTACCAAGTTTGTTTCATAAGTTTGTACGTGCTCCTGATGCGTCCAAAGTCAACATATTGGGTACAGGCTTAGGTTTATATGTGGCTGGTGAGATTTTAAAAGCTCATAGTGGTCGAGCTTGGGTTGAGTCTAAAGGTGAAGGTAAAGGTTCTGTATTTTATATAGAACTTACTCTCGCATAAACTCAACTAAAGACAACATGTTCGTAATTTAATAATGTCGCACCACAAGGGTACTTCTGTAGGCCTAAAAGTTCACCTTGTTCTCTTAGGCCTATATGTCGCACAATATATCTTTTGCGACATTAACTATATAACAATAACGTTTATATTGTGGTTATCCATATCCTCATACCTTTATTATCTATTTAATTCCAGAACGATTTATTATTACTGTAACCGTTATAGCGATATTTATGAAAATTTTGAATTTAAATGAATTTTATAGATTTTTCAATTTTTTCCTTAATTTCATATTTATTAATTTTTTTGAGTAAATTCGAGGCAAAATTTACGTGTTTAAGGCCTGTCTAATTTTGAAATGGTTATTCTATACCTTTAGTTTTGTTCTGGAGTCCCCTATTTTATTGAAAAATACGAACTTGACAAAAATCTCTATAAGTTATATTATATATTTACGAACATTACTAAAAAAATGATTTAC
>JACMMR010000057.1 GCA_014378965.1 Candidatus Parcubacteria bacterium
ACAAAGTCAGCAAAAACAGACTTTTCTTCATCATCTACGGGTGTGTCGAGAGATACTGTAGATTGATCAATCTTTTCTATCATATAAACTTTTTCGATATCAACCCCCATCTCTAAAGCAATCTCTTCAGGCATTGGATCGCGTCCCAAATCTTGAAACAATCGTCTAACAACTTGTTTATACTTAGCTATAGTTTCCACCATGTGAACAGGCACACGAATAGTTCTGGATTGGTCAGCAAGTGCACGAGTTATAGATTGTCTAATCCACCATGTGGCATAAGTAGAAAATTTGAAACCTCTTTGCCAATCAAATTTTTCAATAGCTTTTGAAAGACCAATGTTACCTTCTTGAATAAGATCAAGTAATGTTAAGTCTTGTGAACGGTTTGCATATTTCTTAGCAATAGAAACTACTAATCTGAGGTTTGCTCTCATAAGTAAGTTTACTGCTTCTCTGTCTCCAGATTCGATTCGTTTGGCTAATTCTTTTTCTTCATGTCCTGAGATCAGATCATACTGTCCAATTTCTTTAAGGTACATTTGAATAGAATCAAACTGTGCTTCTCGACCTGTTGGGCCACCATATTTTTTAAGAAATTCATCTTGCTCATCTTGCACGTTCAAAAAACCGCCTGATTCTAGGATGTCGATGTGGGCACCTTGTAGTTTTTGATATAAATAATCAAGGAAATGAATATCTTCCTCAACGTCTGGAAACTCTTTTAAAATCTCATCGTAGGTTACAAATCCTCTTTCGCGTCCTTTAGTAATAAGCTTTTCTGCTTTTTTATCGTATTTAGCATCTATAGATTTTTGTGCTTTTGTTCGAGTATCCTCAATCTTGGCAATTCGTTCTGGTTTTTCCTCTTTAACAGATTTTGCAATCTTTACTATTTTTTTAGGAATAATTTTTTTTACCGAAGGCGCAACAATCTTTTTTGGGATAATTTTCTTCACAACCACTTTTTTAGGAGTAACTTTTTTTATAACTTTTACAACTTTCAAGTCTTTTTTAGTCTTTACAACCAAAACTTTTTTTTCTATTTTTTTAGGTTTTGCCATAATATGTTTATGTCTTGTGTGTATTTATGTATTAAATTTGTATCTTTTATAATTTCTGCTTTTTTTAATTTATTTTGTATCTCTTGGTATATCATTGTATATATTTTTTGTACAAAATTTTTGTATGAAATATCAACTTCCTGCTTATAAAAATCTAGATCTACTTTCTTTTGAGTATATATATTTTCAAAGTTAAAAATAATATGTTCATCAATCACATCTATAGTATCGAAGACCGAGTTCAAGTCAGGTATGTATTCTTGTTGGAGTTTAAATAAGTCGCTCGCTTTGTATTCATTTATATATGAATCAATTTTTTGTGTTGTATCTGAGTCAAATGTTTGACTTTCAGAATGTTTGACCTGCGTATTTAATTGTTGATTGTAAATATACACCAAAGATTTGAATTCTGCAAGGGCTTTGTCTATAACGGCATATTTGGTTTTGTCATGACTTTCATTTTTGTCAATAGTTCTGTCAATAGTATCGAGATATCGATACTCACTTTGACTAAATTTTTGCAATTCTGTATTTATATTATCCAATGATAATTCAAAAAACTCTGCGGTTTTTTTTGAAAAGAACTCTTTATCGATCGAGCTTTCTAGAGATGCAATGAGAGGTATTATTTTTTCTAAAGATGTCTTAGTTGAAATACGACTTTTATTATCAGATTGAGAAATAACAAAATCTATAACATGTGTAGCATTTTTCATAATTTGCATAAATTTCTTTTTATCTTTCAATAACAAAGATGCTGGATCTTCGCCTTCTGGCATGACTGCAGTCTTTACCTCGAAACCATACTTTAAAGCAAGAGACCAAGCTTTTACAGTTGCATTAAGCCCTGCCTTGTCTGCATCATATAAAAGCATGAGATTATTTGTGTATCTTCGTAGCATTTGTAAATGCTTGTCAGTTAGTGCTGTTCCTGAAGTCGCAACTGTATTATTAAACCCCTCTTGGTGACATAACAGTAAATCCATCTGACCTTCAACCAAAATTGCGTATTTAAATTTTCTTATCCCTTCTTTGGCTTTATCTAATCCGTACAATGTCTCTGATTTATTAAATAAAATTGTGTCGGGACTATTTAAATATTTTGGTTCACCTTGATCTACGATACGGGCTGATATTGCTATTGCATGTCCTTGTATATCAAATATTGGAAAAATGATACGATCTCTGAAAAAATCATAACGTTTACCATCTTTTGACTTTACAATTCCTACTTTTTCTAAAAGTGTTGAATTTATTTTAGTTTCAATAAACTGCCATGTGTTTGGAGAATAGCCAATTTTCCATATGTTAATTGTTTCTATCTTTAATCCCCTATTTGTTAAGTACAATAAAATATTTCCGTTATCTTTATGTAAAATATATTCGTGATAAATATTAACTACTTTTTCAAATATATCCTGAGCTTCTTTTTTATCCAGATCAGCTTTAATGTCTTGACTACTTCTCTCTTGATTTTGTTGCCAATCACTTTCAGGTAAACCTGATTTATCAAATACATATCGTAGTGCATCTTTAAAATCAAGGTGCTCATATAATTTTACGAATTCAACTACGTCCCCTTTAACTCCACATCCAAAACAGTTAAATGTTTGACGTTGTTCTGAGACAAAAAAAGAAGGAGTCTTTTCATGGTGAAATGGACAGCAGGCTTTATGATTTATCCCAGACCTGTCAACTTTGATAAAAGAACCGATAATATCGACTATATTCACTCTTTCTTTTATTTTTTTTACGAGTGGTTGCATATAATGACTGTAATATATCATGTATAAGAAAAAATCGCATGGTTCAAATAAGAACCAGTGCGAGATTAATTTTAAGGAAATGAGTTCAAGCTGCCGAAACAAGTTGTCCACGAAGATCGGTTTGTATTCTTTTGGAAACCCTAAATTCCACAAGTTCTTCAAGTTTACTTTGAGTGGCTAGCTCAGGATACGTATCTTTTTGACTCTTTGCCATCTTGATATAGTTTTTTTGAGCACGAAGAAGTCTAGAAACTTCCCCTAACACATCGACTTGCATTCGTTGTTCAGAGTTTAAGTACAGTTTGTCAAATTCTGAACGGAATTTTGTCCGTATTTTGTGTGATTGAATAATTTGCATAACTCCAAAACCTTAACACATGTCAAGTAATGTGTCAAGGAATTACTTAAACAATCCTTTATCACTGTGTTTTTCGATATGATCTTTAAATGCCTTCCCTGCTTTATTTCTATATGTACAATAATCACAACTATCTTTTTCTTTTGGAATCCGATCATCATCCAAACATTTTTTAATATTTTCTAAGACTCCTTCAATCCACTCAGTCTTTCCTTTGTATGGAATAACTTTAATTTTAAATTCGAGTTTATCATTAAACCCATCCCTATCTCTCATACCATTTGCATATACAAAAAAACCAATATCAGCAACTGCAAATCCAAGCTTTCTGAAAATCCATTGATAGATTTCCATTTGTCTCTTATACCCATCTTGCCACTCACTGTCGAGATCAACATCGGTATCTTTACTTGTAGCTTTATAATCAACAATAATTATTTTATCTTTATCATCACCATCGGTATATACCCAAATATCATCAATTGCCCCAGTAATTAAAAAGTTATTTTTTTCGTCCGTTACTTGTGCACCAACAAAATTTTCCCTCCACACATCCATCTCAGTATGTGAAAATGGAATGGCTTTGATACCATTGTCGAGCATATATTTGTGTGCGGATTTATCAAGTCTATGTTTATCAAATTCTTTTTTAAGTAATAGATCAACTGCAGAGTTTAAGTTAAATGGAAAACCTTGTGGGCGAGAAACCCCAAGTCTACGATCAAGATAAAAACATTTAGGACATTCTACAAAGAGATCAATTTTAGAACGACTTAATTTAAAGGCCTCCTTATCACCTTTTATATATAATTTTTTTTTCCATGGGATGAATTTTGATGGCATATCATCTCATTATAACATATTAAAGTAGAGTACTCACTTCTTCCAAAATCAAAAACACCCTCTCTTTATCGATACCTATTTCACTTAATGCATGTGACTCATTATGCAATGTTTGACAAAGAATAATATCTTTTTGTATCAATTTATTTTTCTCATCATGACTGATTGTAGTTAGACATGTTATTGGGTACAAAGAATATTCAATAATTTTATCCTGTAGTGACGCGCCATCCGGATAATCAAAACTCATCAACTTTAGATTATTACAACCTGCATATGTTTTAGCTGTCTCAGAAAAATAGGTGTTAGTAATAAGCCATCCTTCTGTAAGATTTTTTGCCATCATAATAGGTAATCCGTGGGTAACCTTTTCTTCGAATGAATTTATGTTGTATTCATTTCCATCTATATCATCATACCGAGCTTTGACATACAAAGCATTTTTTAAATCAGTTCTACTTCCAGCATCTGAGTGAAATTTGGCTTCAACCATAATAAGCTCATTTTCTTTCCAGGCAATAACATCTACTTCATGAGACACACATTTTCCATATACCATTTGACCAGTGATAGCTGAATATCCTTCGTGTTGCCAAATATGTGCTAAGAATTTTTCAAATGGAAAACCCGATGGACCAATCTCAAGCATTGATCTTTTTAAAGAGAATTTTAAAGCAGCTGCTTTCGAAACATTTTTTAAATGCTTAAATGCTAAACGATATATATAATCAGTTCGAATCGGTTCATTCTTATAACTTTCATGACATTTTTCTTTAACGTATTGGCAAATGTCATAAGCGACATCTATTTTTGCACCAGTTTGTGAAATAGCTTTAATTAATTTTTTTTCATCAAATTCTTCAATCAATCCATTGGCTTTGCGTATTTGCATATGTGATTTATTTTATCATAGATTTTTTTTTACTTCATTCTTTTTATCTTTGCTCTCGTCAATGGACCAAAAAATCCTGATGCAGGAACTATACCATTTGCTTTCTGAAATTTAATCAACGCAGCTTTAGTCGCTGAACCAAAAAGTGTTGTTTCTTTTCCTACAGACCCTGCTCCAACTTTTGATACTGTATACCCTTGAGCATTTAAAAATCTTTGTAGATTAAGAACCTCTGGACTTTTGACTAATATTTGAAGATTTTTGGTAATAGTTTGTATCAATAATAAAGTTACTATTTTTTGTGTAGTTGTATCATTTACATTATTTAGGATTATCACCTGACCTTTATCATTTAAAATAGTTGTAGTGGTTGTCGCTTTATCAATTTGTGGCAATACTAAGGTATTTGACACATTGAAACTACCTCCCCCTCCTCCACCACCTCCCCCTCCTCCGCTAGTAGGCGAAATAATAATCGTTTCCACAATAGCATTTGTTGTAAATATCTGATCTGATGATGTAGTCAAATTTCCTAATACATTTCTAGAAAGCACTCTGTAGTGGTAGATTGTGTTTGAAGTTAAACCACTCAAATTCACAGTGTGTGATGTGGTGGTTGCCAAGTCTAATGTTGAAGATGCTGTGTATGAAGAAGTTAGACCGTACTGTACTTGAGTTGTTGAATTTTTATTTGTTGTCCATATAATTGTAGCACTCGATGTTGCAACAGATGAACTGATTAATGAGATGACAGGAGGTGTAGTGTCCACAATAGCATTTGTTGTAAATATCTGATCTGATGATGTAGTCAAATTTCCTAATACATTTCTAGAAAACACTCTGTAGTGATAGGACGTACCCGGAGATAAACCACTTAAGTTTACAGTGTGTGATGTACTAGTAGCTAGGTTTAACGATGAAGATGCAGTATATGATGAAGTCAAACCATATTGTATCTGAGTTGTTGATGGTGTGTCAGTTTGCCATGTTACAGTGGCTGTACTTGTTGCAGTAGATGATGCAATTGTACTTATAATTGTATACGCTGCCACACTTATTCGAGCTATATTAGTTGTTGACATATATGGTCCAACCTCAACCAACGTCTTACCGTCTCCCGATACTGTGACCTGTGAGCGAGTCTGTGTATTGTTTAAATTGTATATAAACCAAGTATCCCCTCTATCAAGAGAGTAAAGCACTTTTCCTGACCGAGTTGTTCCGACAATTGTAAAACCATCATCTGACAATGAAAGTGCAGTCCAAGACATTTCGCCTGTTTTTGTTATAATTGACCATGTATCCCCGCCATCTTTTGAAATATGAATATATTTTTCTTCATCTGCGAAGACTATTGTTCTACCATCGCCCGAAACACCGATTGAAGATCGAAATGCTTTTGATTGACCAATGATTATGTTCCACGTATCTCCACCATCTTTTGAAATATATAGGTAGCCTGCAAGTGGTAAGGCTAGAAAGCTAGAAATTGCGACAATGGTTTGACCGTTATTTGACATAGAAATACCAGCCCAATAAGAAGAACTACCAAATTTTGGAACCGTCACCCAGTCCTGACCGTAATTTTTACTAATAAGGTATGGTTTAGTAATGGTATGTGTGACAGAAGCAACAATTGATCCATCTGAAGATGTATCTAAAAATTTCCAGTATCCAACTCCTGATCCAGTCGTAGTCGCCCAGCTTTGTCCACCATTGTGTGACATATACAAATACATCCCAGTAAATTGTCCAGCCGCATAGACATTATTTCCATTGGCAGATAGTGCCAGATCTCTCCAGATCACGGATGGTAGATCTAATATAGGAGACCATGTCTCACCTGAATCTATTGATTTATAAATGTAATCAGCAACTTCTTTTATAGCAAACATTTTTGTCCCGTCAAATGACTGTACTACTCTGGAGGCATTTTGTAGTGTTGTTTTTGTCGACCATGTGTAAGGACTTGAAGTAGTAGTTGCCGAAACCACATTTATATGAAGTGAAAAATCTTTTATTAGTGGTAATCCTGAGCTTGTGGTCGTAGCAGAACGTATTACCAAATCATACTGTGCACCTAGTGTAAGTTTGGTTTTATCTGCAAGATTTAGTTTTCCATCTGTGTAAATACAATTTTGGTGACCGTAGCAAGGTATGGTATTAGTTGCATTCTGAATCGAAAACTTTCCATCAGTATCCCCAGAAATTATACTGTATGTTACTTGAGTGTATGCTGAGCTGTGTATATTTTGCGTTGAGAATGCTGCCACTACGTCATTATTTTGTGCTGTCGATATATCCAAAGTAACATTTGAATTGGTTGTAACTACTAATTCTTGAACAGCATCATTCCAGCACGACACATCATATTGCAAAACTGTCGATGTTGAACCAAAGCCAGCAATCAAAGCGTTTATTTCAGTTATACGTGCAGGATACAGCGGACCTCCTCCAGACCCCCCTGCCGTCACAGTACTGATCAATATAGGTTGATTATTAATAATAGTAAACATTGGATTTCCAGAATCCCCGCCAATTATGGTTTCATTAAATAAAGTTCTGATTCCTATTTCAGGATATGACGTACCCAACCCTTTGCCTTGAATCCAAGATTGCCATCTTTCAAAACTATAACCATTATGTTCAGCGACTATAAGGTGATCCTCCTGATCAAATTCTATAATTGGCAGGTTCGTTATATCCAGTTTTTTTTCGAAAACTGTAGCATCAATAATGGGGTAAAAAGCGATCGTGTTTGGAACATCGCTATCAAGCTCTCCAATTGTAATGTCTGAGGATGTGAGTGATGCCGTTTTAGAAATCGTTCGAGACACGATATTTCCTTGCAGGTCAATAAAAATAATAGTCGTACCCACACTCATCTGATAATGCTTTGCAAATGCAATATGCCTGGGTGAAATCAAAACCCCTGCTTGATTGTATCCACCGTTTGAGTTCCAGGGGGAAACACCTGTCCAGTCGACTGGCACATCTCCTCTTTGAGTCCAAGCATCCATATTACGAGCCCAACCAGTTGTACCGTTACCTCTTGTGGTCCATTGATTAATAGTTCCAGTAGCAGTGGTAAGCCCATTAAGCCTCGAATCAAAATCATAATCAGCCTGTACAGATAAATTGGTGTTATTTATTGCGCTGCAAGAAATTGGAGCCAATGCTGCGGATGCATTTTTAGACACGCATAAAAAAATAAGACAAAAGAATATGACTTGCTTTAGTATTCGCCCAGGAAGGACAGACTGAATTTCTGTTATATTCATATATAGTTAATATTTTAACATATTACCTTACAAAAGAAAAAAATTGATTATCTGAATAAAAATGTTCACAGATTAAAACTATATTTTTTATTATATAAATAACTTCTAATTGAAATATATAAAAAAAGGTTTACATCATCACACCTCCTCCGATGCAGATATTATCATTATAAAAAACAATTGATTGTCCAGCAGAATACATTTCTGGTTTTTCCAAAACTACTCGATAATATGAATATTCTTTTTCAATAGATTTTATCTGAATCTTTTCTTGTCTATATCGTAACCGACATGTTTTGATTGTATCAAGCCCATTTCGAAGCACGATATTTTTTACCAAGATTCCTTTGTCAACAGTATTGTCAATCTTGACCTCTGCACCGACAGTAATAGTATTTGCGTGTATATTTTTTGAAGTAATGTATAGTCTTTCTTGATTATTTGTATTTTTGAAAATAGTAAATCCATGACGTTCACCAATCGCATAAAGAACCGCACCATCATGTTCACCTATAACGTTTCCGTCCTTATTTACTACATTTCCTTTATTAGTTTCTATATGTTGTTTTAAAAATTCCTTCATGTCTATCTGACCCAAAAAACAAACTCCTTGACTGTCTTTTTTGTCAAAGACTGGGATCTTCGCTTTTAGTGCTAATTTTCTCACTTCCGATTTATCAAGATGACCCACAGGAAACAATATGTGAGCCATCTCATATAATTCCAGAGTCCACAAGAAATATGACTGATCTTTATTTTTGTCTTTCCCTTCCCATAATGTATTGTTAACGTTTTGTGCGTAATGACCTGTAGCAATATAATCAGCACCATTTGCTTTTGCCCATGAATAAAACGCACCAAACTTTACTTCACGGTTACACATCACATCTGGATTTGGAATATTTCCGATTGAATATTCGTGGAACATATAATCCACTACGCCTTTTTTATATTCTTCACGTAAGTCAAGCGTTACGAAAGGTATATCAAGATGAGCACATACTCGCATAGCATCCCTTCGTTCATCCTTCCAGGTGCATTCGCCGTTTTCTGGTTGCCAGACACGGATAAAAACACCGGTAACATCATACCCTTGTTTTTTTAGGAGATAGGCTGATACTGATGAATCAACTCCTCCAGACATGCCGATATAAACTTTTTTTCCTAATTTCATTGTTATGAATATATCACAAAATACTTATTTACCTAAGTATATTTTCCTATTTCGCAAATGTTCACCATACGTCTTAGCAAAATGATTTATCCCCTCCTTATCAGATAGGAAAAATAAGTAATCATTCACATCTGGATTAATCGCCGCTTCAATAGCAACATCTCCAGGATTTCCTATAGGACCTGAAGGTAACCCTTTCATTATATATGTATTATATGTTGAATCTAATTGCAAATCAGCACTAGTTAATTCAAGAGATGCTTTCCCAGTAAAATATCCCAGCGTTGAATCCATCTGTAATGGCATATTTTTTGAAAGTCTGTTATTTATTATCCCAGCTACAATTTTCATATCATCTGGATGTGGTACTTCTTTTTCAAGAATTGATGCGATAATTATAATTCTTCTTAATTCACCGGTAGTTAAATTATATTTTCCTGTTCTCTTTAAAAATTCTGTATCTATTTTTTTCAGTACATTCTCAAGAGTTACCCAAGGTGCAAAATTATATGTTTCTGGAAATAAATATCCTTCATTATTTTTTATAGTTTCCAATACTTGTTCTCTCGTATATAGTTTGTTAACATTTTTAAAACTATTAAAAATAGTATCGGTTATTGTTTTTGAATCTTCTCCTTCTTTTATAGTAATGATTACTGGAATATATTCATATCGTGCGTTGACTAACTTATCTGTAATCTCTATAACATTCAATGGTTTTTTGAAAGTATACTCCCCAATTTGTAACTTAGAAGCTTTTCCGAGTAATTTTATAAAATTTTCAAATATAAATTTATTTTTAATTATATGTTGAAGATATAATGTATTTGAAACTGAGGATAATGTTTCCCCTTCTGTAACTTCAATCGTAATAGGATATACATTTGCGTTTACGGGTAAGAAAATTTGCACATACAAAAACGTGAGTGCAATCAAAATGGCAATAATTAATCCAGAAAATAGTTTTAAAATTTTGTTCATGAATAGTATTATATAGGTAAATTAGATGGAGCTTCAACTTTTTTAGCTTCTATACGAGATACATTTGAAGTAGTGGCAGTGTCTCCAGGAAAATGAAAGATTGTTGCTAACTCTTCTATAGTCATAATAAATGGTTTTGTTGGTTCATATTTATCTTTGTGTAATTTAAACTGATTTGTTTTCCAGGCTGTACTGTGACTCGAAGCACCAATAGGGATAAACTGTGGGTAGAAAAATGATCTAGCTTTATATTGATCAAATATTTTCTTTTTATCCGCTTCAACCCTTAAACCACTTTTATCCTGTATGTCATATTTTACAACTGGTGATTTAGATTCAAAACTATTCATATGTTGTGTATTGTATTGCTTAAATACACCGGTAAGTCCTGAAGAATTTGCTGGGGAAAATACATCTTTTTTTGCGAGATATATAACCCGAATACATGTATCAAATGCGAGTTTCGTCAAACCTCTTTCAACTGCATCAACTTTATCCATCTCTTGTTTCGTTAATTTCATCTCGGCTGGGTTACTAGGATTTTCTTGATCTACTTTTTTATCTCTTTTGGTCAATTTTTTAATATCTTCTTTTGCACCATCTGTCCAGTCCACTTTCAAACTGTTGTGATACCATTTAAGTTTATTATCTTTTTTAAATTTTTCTAATTCTTTAGGATCAGTTGGAAATTTTTTGTCGGTATCTTTCCCTGGTGCTCGAACCCCTATCTGTATCCACGCCTGCTCACCAACTCCTAAACTTCCTAAATATTCAAGTACTGGAGTTATTGGATCAATTTTAAATTCTTCTTTTGGGTCTTTATCAAGACCATAATCTGTATATGTTTTTATAGGCAAATGTCCTGCATTTTTCTTTTTAAATTCAGAGCAAGAAAACTTATATTTAGAAACATCATATTCAATAGCGGCAACATAATCATTTTTATAATCACCTTGATATATTTCTTTTATACCAATAGTCGGAAACTGAGCATATAACTGTGTCTGTATCATATTAGAAAATTTTTCATTGGTCCAAATATAAAACCTTACATGACCCTCTATTGAAACAAGCTCTAGTGTAAACCAGGGTTTAGTTGAACCTTTTATCCAAATATCTTTAAATGAACCTTCACCAAACGGTTGATGGAGAGAATTTAAAAAGACTTCCATGGCTAATGGAGACTTACTTTGACCTCGAGGAATACTTATTTCAAAAAGATTATAATTTTGTTTAGAATAAAAATCGGCTCGAATCATTGATAGGTAGGTTTTTTTTACTTTATTCCATAAATGAATTACTGTAAATGAACCAGCTAAAAATAATATCAGATAGATAATAAATACTAAAAATTGAGTAGCGGTCATATGATGTTAAGTATAACAAATCATTAAACTTTTTTCTACAGAACTATTCTATGTTTTTTATTGTGTAAAACTCTTCTATCCCATTAGGTAATTTAACCTTGATCTCGTCGCCTTTAGTTTTTCCTGAAATAGCAATGCCAATTGGGGATTTAAGAGAAATTTTATTTGAATTAAAATCAATTTCTTCTGAACCAACAAGCATAAATGTTTCATCTTTTGATGATCCTTTTTTAACAAGTACGATTGTAGTACCTACCTCTGCAGTTGATGCGTGGTGCATTTTAACAATTTCTGCATTAGCAAGAACAGACTCAATTTGATTGATTCGATCTTCTACAATAGCTTGATCTTCACGAGCTTTGTTAAACTCAGCGTTTTCTGACAAGTCACCAAGACTTCGTGCATATTCTAGATCTTCTGCGATCTCCTTTCTACGCACAGTTTTAAGAATATCTAGTTCAGTTACAAGTTCCGCTTGTCGCTCTTTTGATAAATATTCTTTTTTGTCTTGGTTTATCATAATGTATTGAATAGTAACATACATTTTATAGTTTGACTATTCGGAAATTAAGATATACTATATATCATGATTTTGAAGATTTGATCCAGGTGGATCAAGTTGGAAAGATTTAAAAAGAACCCTACTACAAGATAGCATTATGTCAAAAAATAAAATTGAAGGAGACATTAATTTCAACCTCAGAAGCCTGAAGTTGGGAGAAGACTACACGGTTGAGGCCAAAATTGGTGGAGGCCAAAAAGAGGCACACGTCACCTTTGCCAATGCGAAGCATCTGGAAGAACATGGGCCAGGCTTAGAAAAACTCGCCAAACAAAACGAGTTCACGGTCGTGCTCAAGGCGGCATAGTATTTATTATTATTTTCCACAAACTCGGGGACCATCTGGTCCTCGAGTTTTTTCTTTGTACAAAATAAAAAAGCACAATCAATAAATGGTGCTTTTTTATAAATTGTATAAATTATATTTTAAACTCGATAACATCCCCATCCTTCACAATATATTCCTTCCCCTCAGTTTTAACCAAGCCTTTCTCCCTCGCTACTCCATATGATCCACTCTCAATAAGATCAGACCAGAACACAACCTCTGCACGCACAAATTTATCTTTAAAGTCAGTATGGATCGCTGTTCCAGCAAGTGGTGCGGTCCAACCTTTCTGAATAGTCCAACCCCTTGTCTCCTCTACTCCGGTTGTAAAATAAGTAATCACATTTAATAGTTTATATCCTGACTTAATCAAGTCATTTATACCATCATCATTTGATGCACCCAGCTCTTGCCTAAACATTTCTTTTTCTTCACCTTCAAAATCTTTTAAGTCATTTTCAATTCTTGCGTCTACTGTTGTATAAATCGCATTTTCTTTTTTAAAATATTCCATCAATGCGATGTGTTTCGGATCAGTTGCATCATCGATGATGTTCTTACTACCTGATTTTCTATTTAATACAAACATCATCGGCTTCATTGTTATGAGCTGGATGTTTTTATTAACCAAAGCCAATTGTTCTTCAGTAAATTCAGTTTTTGATGCAAATATATCTTTCTTTAAATTTTCCAAAATCCTATCAAGTAAGTCTTTCAATATTAAAGCATCCTTATCATTTCTTTTTACATCCCTATCTAGTGATGACAATCTTTTCTCAACAACTTGTTTGTCGGCAATAATCAACTCAAGATTAATAATCTCGATATCGTCCACCGGATCAACTTTTCCATGAACGTGGATTAGGTTATTATCCTCATACACTCTCACAACATGAGCAATAGCATTCACCTCACGTATGTGTTGCAAGAATTGATTACCTAAACCTTCTCCTTCTGAAGCACCTTTTACAAGCCCTGCGATATCAACGAACTCAACTATTGCGGGTACTGTTTTTTTAGTTTTAGAAAATTCTGCAAGTTTGTATAATCGTTCGTCAGGTACAGGAACAACACCAACAGATGGATCTATTGTACAGAAAGGATAATTTTCAGCAGGAACTGATTTTTTTGTTATGGCGTTGAATAATGTTGATTTGCCCACGTTTGGGAGACCTACGATGCCGATGGAGAGATTCATCCAGCTAGTGTAGCATAAACGACTATTTTTTTAAATAACCTTACCCTATGCACCGACGACTCCGCCGAGAACATTTACAAATGACCAGAAAATAATCACTGCTACAAAAATGATTACTCCCCACTTTAACAGTTTTCCAAAAACACTAATACTAGATTTTGCCAACTTTAGTATAAGCCAGATTATGAATAAAATTATTAAAATCGGAACAAGTATCATGATTAATGCTGGTAGATATGTGCTAATTGTTTGTATAAGTGTATTTAACATATCTATAATTGTAGTTGATTAACAAAATAACACAAATTATTTATTCATAATAGTCTTAATTTCATTTACAATTATCTCATCAAATAATTTTACTTCTAGTTTTCCTAGATTAGAATTGTCTGCAGATAAAATAAAATTATTACTCTCGTTAGTAATATTTCCATATGAAAATTCAGGATATGTATTATTTATATCAAAATAACCTTTCAAATTATTTGGACTCATATACTTTTTAGGTACTTGATCTTTGTATGAGATTTCAAATCCTTGAGAGATTGGATTAACAAGAAGATTTCTACCCCAAGCCATAAACATCGAATATGGTCTGAATATAATACGCTTATCAGTAACCAGAATTAGAACCTTGTATTTTGTTCCAACATATCTTACGGTGTATAATTTATCAGTAATCAATTTTGGTGAATAAACTGTGTCAAATTCTTTTATGATTTTTTCATCAGATTGTAATTTATTTTTTACATAATTCATTTTTTCTCGACCTATTTTCTCTAATATAGGTTTTATTACAAACCAAATAACAATTAAACCTATACCCCAAACGATTAAATTATTTATCATGTTTAAAGTTTAACATATCTATTTCAAATTAAAAACGGCACCACAACCTCATATCGAGTAGAAACCCAACCATGCCACAGCTAAGATCCATAACCCACAGTCTAGTATAGGTACAATTTTTTTTGAAAATGATTACCCTTTAGTGTAGAATAGATTATCTATGCAAAAAACATTACACGAATCCTTCTTTTCACACATGGCGCGCTATGTCGGAGTCGGACTAATATCAGGTTCTGTCGTTCATGCAGGAACACTTGGAGGACATACATCAAAATACGTGACGCTTATAATCCTAGGGGCACTTTTATTTGCTGTCGGAGTAATGATTCAACACAAAGGCGAAAAGATACACAAGCTTCTTTCTTATGTGTTAATTTCAATAATTATTTCATTCGGAACAGGAATGGTCAGCGGGTCGACTCAACATTACCTCGACAGTCCTAAATTTGGCGCCATCCTTCTTTCTCTCGGATTATTAATCGCCTATACTTCTTTTACATGGCAAGAGTATAGAAACAATTTTACAGTCAAGCGAATTGCAGTTGCTATCATCCTAGCTTTTGGACTTTGGTTTTTACTGAATACTTTTAATCCAAGACTTATAGAACCAGAACAAGTGGTTCCCACAAATTCAATCACAGAATTATCAAACACTTCGATCCCTACTGTTTCCGAAAACTTACCTCACACTCATTAATAAAATAACCACCTGTATCAGGTGGTTATTTTTTCTAATACTTTTTTAACCATTCTTTCATTTGACCAATTTCACTTTCTTGAGCTGAAATGATTGCATTTGCGAACTTTACTAGCTCTGGTCGTATAGACTTGTCTTGAAGTAATAACTTTGCCATATCTACTGCCCCTTGGTGATGGGGTATCATGTCTGAAAGAAAAGCTTTTTCAAGCTCTTTACCGCTCTTTCCTTTCATGTTTGTTGTCATGTCATCCATCATCGAATCCATACCCTTAGCACCCATCATACTTCCATCAGGCATCATATGGGTATTCGCTTGTGATGATTTCATAGTCATTTGTTCAGGTTCACTACTAGAACGATATATGTTTGTTCCAGTGATACCTATCAGCAAAGCGATAATTCCGACTATTATATTATTTTTATTCATGTTTTTGTATTTTGATTTAATTAGTAATTTTTTTTAATTTTTACATCGACATTCCCCCCGTTATAAAATACATGTTGATCATATATAGTGCCATAAAAGCCATGAATAGATTTTCTGATAAAGTGACCTTTGTCATAGGCACTTTGAATACTGTTCCAAGACAGGCACACTGAATCTCCTCTTTTGCTTGAAGTGCTTTCCATACACCATACCCGCTAACACTCATGATTATGAAAGTGAATATATCTCGGTACACTCCTCCATAAGCAAATATATACATAAGTCCGAGTACGATCTCAATGAAAGGATATGCAATCGCATAGCTTTTTGATTTCATGGCAATAACGTCATACATTGCATATGCCTTAGCAAAGCCTTTGAGGTTATTTAGCTTGAACAAGCCAAATACAAGAAAGAAAAATGCCATGCTCAGCATCATGAGGTTCATGAGGGTTAAGTTATGTTGATATAGAGCGGTGCCGAATGTTAGAAGAATTATAAGTGAAAATATTGAAAGTAAGGGAATGAGTTTTTTTAACATATTATTTTCTTTTTAATTTATATACTTTGATAATCTCTTCTTGCATTTCTTTCAATCTATTCTTATTGCTGTCATTGTGCAAACAATGCCCCAAGTGACTTTCAAGCATCATGTCTTCAATACTCGAGATAGCACTCTTAATAGCACTTGTTTGGGTTATGATATCGATACAGTATATATCATCTTCAATCATTTTTTCTACTCCTTTAATTTGCCCTATAATTTTTTTTAATCGAAGTGATATTGATTCTTTATTTTTATGTATTCCATGCATAGTTTTTTTGCTAGTTAACAAATGGCGAATCACAAGGTTGTGAAAAACGCCATTTATTTTTATTTATAAATTATTTGCAACAAGTTATTCCACATCCGCATGTTGTACATGTGCAAGTCTTGCATTCGCATTTCTTTGTTGTTGTCATAGTTTTTGTTTTAAGTATCAGCGGTTATATTAAATACTAATACTTGATTATATTATATACCCCACTAGGGTATACGTCAACTAAATTGAAATAGATTTATTTTTGATTCGAGTTTTGAATCATTGAATCAATTGCAGAAATAACATTATTTTGAGCACCTCCAAAACCAAAAATAGATGAAGTGAAGCTTTGTTTTATTTCACTAACCATAGTTCCCCAATTTATCTCAGTTGGCAAAGCTTTTGCATTCTTTCGACCAGCCATTAATAATTTCCAACCAAAAATAATACTGAACAATCTGATAAAGAATGTGATAATTGATGTTAACAGTATAAAGATTCCAACCCAAAAGAATATACTTAAAAAACCTCGAACCATCTTGGCACCATATATCCAAGAACCTGGGTTTGCTGGGTCATAATTAATGTTTATACTTTCACCTTCTGACATAGAACAATAATTTGAAGAAGACATGGGTGATTGTTTAGTATACTCTTGACCATCAACTACATAATTAACTGTCAACGAACAACTCTTATCAGACCTTCCTATTGTAACAACTTTTGCATCTGTTATTGCGGTCATATTGTCAATTTTCATCATTCCACCAATAAATGAAGGAACCAATATAAAAGCAATTGCTAAACCCATTCCAATTATTGTACCAAATATTCCAGGACGTTTTTTCTGTCCGAATGGATTATCTATACCGACAAAACCATCCGCTATCAAGACTGCACCTATCGCCTGTTGTGCCGCAGCGTAACTTGCTGGACCTTTTGCTTTATATGATTCTAGAAATTCTGATGCTTGATTTTTTAAAGTTGAAAATATTTTCATGTATTTTAATTATTATTTTTTAATACATGTATTGTATCACATTGGTATTACAGGCAATCAAACTTCTATTTGACAAAACACAAATTTTAATTTAAATTAAAACAGTCTACATGAACCCCAAACAAAACACACTCACTGATGAAAACATATATCTTCTTTTTCATTCTTCCTGATAACACCAAGATCTATTGCACCGGCAACAAAAACGGTGTCTCCGTCGACAGGTTTCTCGCGAGAGGATATCAGACAACTGATCCAGACGATCTCAAGGACCACATCCAGGATGGTTTCAACGAATGCTGGGAAGAAAACCCTGGCTATTCCGGCGGAGATATCTGGAAAGATACACCGCTCGAAAAAATCACTTTGAACTATGAGGAAATTCCTGATGAGGAAACCTTCTCTGGTGGCGGCACCAGCGACGGTGGCGGCCTAGCACAGGTCGAAGTGGAGTAAGTCACATCCAACCAAAAAAAACACGAGTCCTCCTCAGGACCCGTGTTTCTTCTTTTTCTTTATTAGACTTTATATTGTCTCCCTTCCTTCCCTCCTTCAATCCCTGCCACAATCTGATTCATAATATCATGAGTCTTTGAAACACTTGAATCAATAAATATAACTTTACTATTTTCAGATGAACCAATACTCTTCATTGTATCCAAATACTGTGTCAAAGTCAGTGTAGCAATAATCTCAGCTGCATTTTGTTTTGTCGCTGATGCCACCACCTCAATAGATTCTTTCAAACCTTCGGCAATAGCACGTCTTTCCATCGCAATACCTTCACCCTGCAATCGCTTTCTTTCTCTCTCAGCTTCAGCTTCTTTAATCGCTTGAATTTTAATTGCCTCACCTTTATTTTCAGCCGCTTTCTTTAGTTGCTCTGATGCTACTACTTCAGACATAGCATTTGTAATAAGAATTGGAAATGTAACATTTGTGATTTGAAAACTATTTATTTGCATACCCCAATCTCTAAATTGAATTTCAAGATCATTTTTAATATGTAATGCTAACTCTTCTTTTTTTTCAAGTAAAGATTCATGTGTCTCTCTGGCTACATATGTTCGAAGTGAGTTTTCAATACTTGCTTCAATTGAACGAGCACGATCTTCAAGTTCGTATGTATATTTCTTTACACCTTCAGTATTTTCAACTTTGTCCACTGAGTAGATTAAGTTTGTACCGATCGTTGTAATCACTTTATCCTTAGATGGATAATTTCCTTGCAATGCAAAGTTTTGTTGTCTTAAACTTATTCGTTCTCTAATAGATTCTAGAAAAGGAATTTTAATATTAAAACCAGCTGTCATAGTTCTGTTGTATTTTCCTAAAAACTCAACAACTGCAACAGTGTTTTGCTTAATAATTCGAATATTTGCTATTAGTATTAAAAATAATAGTATAATGATGATTGTGAATGTTGTCATAAGGCAACTATACCACCTTTATCTCACCTCAGTCCACTCTTTTGTAATTGATCTTTTTGTAAATCGCACCGCCAAATCGTTCATCATCCAGGTACACAATAGCTTTGGCCACCCTATTGTATGAGCTCTACGACCTGTATGATATACAGTTAGCTTGGAAACAAATCTCGTTCTTCCTACTGTATGTAACCTTCTAAACAGTTCGTAATCTTCTGAGGCTACTATTTGTTCATTGAATCCACCGATTTTTTGAAATGCTTCTTTTTTAATCATTTGAAATTCCCCTGCTGCTCCGGCTGAACCAATAATATTATTTAATATAAAATTAAAATATCCTAAACAGCTAAACACCATCATATCTCCAAATGTTTCTAAATCTTTTAATACTTTTATAGATACTGTTGCTCCAACCATATTTTTATTTTCAGAAAATATTTTTTCTAACTCCCCAAAAAATATATTTGGGTTTTGAATATACGTATCAGCATCAAGAAAAACTAAAAAATCTCCGATTGCAATTTTAGCTCCAGCATTTCTTGCTTCGCCAATTGTCTGTCGGGTAGGCTTTGAATGAATCACAATTTTATCAGTATACCTTTTCACTATTTCCAATGTTGTATCGGTACTTTTTCCATCACTAATAATAATTTCTTTTGGACCAGAATACGTTTCAATACAAGACAGTATTTTTTCTATTACCTTCTCTTCATTAAGTGTGGGAATTATAAATGAAATCATAAGGGTGTTCTATAAGTATACACCTATATTTGACTAGAGCTAGCAACTCGTATATCCTGAATAGGCGCAGAATCGTACTGCTAAAAAACCAATATTATGAACCCCTTATCATCCTTGCCAATTCCACCGGTAAAAATAGATTCTTACAGAATCTATACTCGAGTTACTTGTTGCTTATCAGATAGCACTAAACCTGAAATCTTTGAATTTTCTACCAAACAACCAGTAGATAATTTTTTACCACACCTACCAAAAAAATACTTAACATCCTTTTATTTTGAAATAGTCGAGGAAATTAAAACTTTTACTAAGGGTATATTAACAAACAAAAAAGAAAATGTTTCCAATTGTTCTAAAAAGTACCTTGCTGAAAATGATTTCAAGTAAATCATATTTTCAAAAATCAAAAGCGTTTCTTCTCGGGAAGCGTTTTTTTTATATTATTTTAAATATTATCTTATTGTATGTATTTCTTCGACTGGAGAAATGGGTATATTAATCCCTCTTACTTTTACATAAGTCTTGGCTATTACAATCAACAACATTGGCGAGATAACAAACACAGTTATTATTGGAAAAATATATTGTTCAAACATTTTATCTGAAATACCAATAACACTGGCCACAATACCTACAATTACTGAGCACACACCAGCAGCCAAACCAATCAGAAATATTATTAGTATAGCTTTCCACATATCTTTTTTGTGATCCATACCAAGTGTGATTGATTCGCGAACAGCATCTCTTGCTGAAATCTCTTTTGAAAAAATAATTGTTTTAAATAAAAGAAAGCGGTTAATAGAAAGTAAAAGACCAATTGCCACTAGTGCAACTGACACATCCAGTAAAAATCCAAGAATTTGATTACCTCCATATATTTTTATATATATTAAGACGGCTATAAATGGTAACAAATATAACCAAGTTCTTGCAATTAAATACAAACCTCCCCAAACATTTACCATGATCCACTTCCAAACATTTTTCTTTTGAAAATCATATCCTTCTTGTGTGTCAAATATACCGGTGTCTTCATTTCGCTGTACTGTTCGATATATTGCTGGAGCTAAAAATAGAATACTAAAAAGTCCACCAATTAATGTTATTAAACCAAAAATAGCAGTATTTAAATTTAAAATTTTTGCTTTTATCAATACATCAAATTTGTCAGATGTATAGGTCGTTACATACATAGTTAACAGGACTGGCAATCCCATTGTGAACAATTTACTAAAATTGGCCTTAAACGTTTTGTAAGTCTCCCGAAGAAGCTGTGATATATGTGTCATATCAATAATTATAGTCTTATTACAATAAAATAGTAAATACGTTATAATCAAAAAATGTCTATCAAACTGTATAACACTCTAACAACAAAAATAGAAGAGATTGAAACCATTAAAGAAAATGAAGTTTCGATGTATCATTGTGGTCCTACTGTATATGATTATTTACATATTGGAAATATGAAGATGTATCTATTTGCTGATATCTTGAGACGCACTTTTGAATTTTCTGGATATACAATTAAGCAAGTAATAAATATAACTGATGTAGGTCATCTTGTTTCAGACTCTAATGACGGAGAAGATAAGATAGAAAAGTCAGCAGTTGAAAATAATAAAACAGCAAAAGAAATTGCTGATTTTTTCATAAATATTTTTTTTGATGATTTAAAAAAAATGAACATTGAAACAACTGGAACAATTTTTCCAAAAGCTACAGATACTATTCCTGAACAAATTATACTTATTCAAAAATTGGAATCTGAAGGACATACTTATAAAACTGAAGATGGGATTTATTTCGATGTATCAACTTTTCCTGATTATGGAAAATTGGGAAATATTGACCTTGAAGGATTACAAGCGGGTAAAAGGATTGAATTTAACGAAGAGAAACATACACCATATGATTTTGCTCTTTGGAAATTTTCACCAAAGAATAAAATTCGTCAACAGGAGTGGAAATCTCCTTGGGGTGTTGGATTTCCTGGTTGGCACATAGAATGTTCTGCAATGGCTCAAAAATACCTTGGTAACACATTTGATATCCATACAGGTGGAATAGATCATATCCCTGGACACCACAATAATGAAATAGCACAGAGCGAATGTGCGAATCATGCTCCTCTAGCACATATTTGGATGCACGGAGCCTTTATGAATTGGAAGGATAAAAAAATGAGTAAATCTGATGGTACTTTTATTACTTTGACCGATTTAGAAAATCAAAATATTTCTCCGCTTTCATATCGTTACTTTTTATTACAAGCTCGATATAGTCAACCACTTTTTTTTGAGATTGAAGATATAAAAGCTTCTCAAACTGCATATTATAGATTAAAAAATCGAATTCAAGATATTTTAAAAAATAATATAGTAATTGATGAAAATTCTATTATAAAAAAAATGGCAGGAATTATCGAAAATGATTTGGATACACCTAAATTATTAGCGTACCTGTGGGATTTGGTGAACGAAGAAAACATTAATAAAAAAATCATAGAAAAATTTGATTCAATACTTGGACTTAAACTTTTAAAGCAAGATAATATCCCGGAAGAAATCCTTGCTCTGAAAGTAGAGCGCGATCTTGCTCGATCAAATAAAGATTTTACAAAATCAGATGAACTGCGAGATAAAATAAAAAACCTCGGCTATGAGGTTTTGGATACACCGGACGGAACGAAGATAAAAAAATAACCCCAAGTAACAAGTGTTTAAGCACTCTACCGAAGTCATATATATGGAATTGAGTCATCTCGAGGATGGCTAGCTGTACAACCTAGGATGTGTCCAGTAACCTTTTTGCTAAAGTGAGCTGTCCATCCTCGAGAATCGTCTAAGTGGGCCACAATTGTATATTATCACATACCTACTATTTGTCAATAAGTTCCTGTCCTGCATATTTGATATACTTTGTATATGTCTCTCATCTTTTTATACATAGTTCATCATATCGTATTATGTTTAGGTTTGGCATCATCTATCGTGATAGACATATTTATCATTATGGTAGAAAAAACAAAAAGAATAAGAGGAATTGAAAAAAACATTATGGAGCGAGTTATGTCATATTCCTTTATTTCATCTCTTTTTATTTTTTTTCTTCAGTTGATGTATCTTGCGTATATTTATTTTAGTCTTGATGAATTCAGTACAAAAATATACTTGTTCACTAGTATCACCTTTCTTCTCTCAGCAGTATTGCTTTTCTGTACAGCAACTCAGAAATATTATCAATTTAAAATTCTTGAAAGAAACCAAGAAAAATATAATCATTTGTCCGATAGTTTTATACATCATCACAGAGAATTTAAGCAAACTTCTGTCATCATTTTAATCCTTTGGCTAGCTTTATACATCGCCTTTATTTTGATATAGATAATCTACATGCAAACAACTTCAAAATTTACAAAACAAAACACACAACCTTCTATAGCACATAGCTTGAGATTGCCGCCATACAGTCTAGAGGCTGAACAGGCCGTACTTGGCTCTATCATGATTCGACCTGATGCTTATGCAGAGATTGCTGATATTACCACAGAGGATAATTTTTATAGTGAAAAACACAAAAAAATTTATAAAGGAATTTTAGAGCTTCTAGAAAAAGGTAATCCGGTTGACTACTTGTCTCTTAAAACTACATTGGACAATATGGGCTATTTAGACCAGATTGGTGGTGCATCATACCTAGCAGAGCTCGTTCAAATGGTTCCCTCAGCTTCTAACATTGAATATTATGCTCGCATTCTTGAAAAGAAGTTTATGATGAGACATCTAATCAATGCTTCTGAAAAAATCGGTAGTCTCGGCTATGCTGAACAAGGTGATCTTGAAGACATCATGGACTCAGCAGAAAAAGAAATTTTTTCTATAACAAACAAAAACTCAAAAACGACAGTGACTTCAATGAAAGAAGGTATGATTGAGGCCTGGGATAGTATTGACAAGATTCACAATAGTGGTGACGAACTTCGTGGTGTACCGACCGGTTTTCCTGACTTGGACAATAAGCTTTCTGGTCTTCAAAAATCAGACCTAATTATCTTAGCAGCACGTCCATCTTGCGGTAAGACATCTCTCGCTTTGGACATTGCTCGAAATGCAGCAGTGCATCACGGTGTACCTGTTCTTATATTTTCTCTTGAGATGAGTAGTCAGCAACTTTTATATCGTATGATTTCGTCTCATTCAAGAGTTGATTCATGGAAACTTCGTACTGGAAAATTAAATTTAAATAACTCTGAAGAATATGAAAGACTTCAAACTGGTATATCAGAGCTTTCAAATGCCCCGATATATATTGATGATCAAGCTGGAACGAACATTGTAAAAATGAGAAGTACAGCACGTAAGATAAAATCAGAAAGAAAGTTAGGGTTGATTGTAGTCGATTACTTGCAGCTTATGTCCCCTACTCAAAGTCGAAATTCAGATAATGTGGTGCAGCAAATCTCAGAGATTTCGAAATCTTTAAAACACTTGGCTCGTGAGCTTGATGTACCTGTTCTAGCTCTTTCTCAACTTTCTCGTGCCGTTGAGCAGCGTCAAGGAAAACCAAGACTATCAGATCTTCGTGACTCAGGATCTATTGAGCAAGATGCAGATATCGTTATGTTTATTCACCGAGAGGATAAATATAAAGATCACTCAGAGCGAGACAATATCGCTGAGATCTTGATTGAGAAGCACAGAAACGGTCCTACGGGCGCTATAAAGCTTAAGTTTGATGAGAAACATTCTTCATTTCTTTCTCTGGAGAAGGGTGATTATTCTGATTTTGACAATGAATAATATATGGAAGAATTAACAGAATTATTTAAAAAGTTTCCGGGTATAGGTCCCAGACAAGCAAAGCGATTTGTTTCTTTTTTGATGCATACAAACAATAGTTATAGGCAAGAATTGATAACTGGGATCACTCATGTAAATGATAAAGTAGTAACTTGTATTGATTGTAATCGTAAATTTATTAACTATAAAAATACTGACAAATGTAGTGTGTGTATAAAAACACGGGATAATAAAAATTTACTTATCTTGGCATATGATAATGATATAGAAATATTTGAACGAACGATGGCATACAATGGGCAGTATTTTATTTTGGGAAAATATATTCCGCTGTTCTCTGAGAAGGCACACGAATATATCGACTTTGATAAACTGTATAAAAGAATAGAAAATTTAAATACAAAAGGATTGGAAGAAATTATTTTAGCATTGAATGCAACAAGTGATGGTGACTATACGATAAAGATTTTGAAGGAGAATTTAATGCGAAAATTTCCTAGTTCGAAAATTTCTTTGTTAGGGCGAGGTATTTCGACAGGATCTGAGATCGAATATGCGGACCAGGAGACGTTACGTGAGGCGTTGAAGTTTAGGAGATAGGCAAAATAAATAGTCGGTCCCGTGTTGACGAGACCGACTAGAAGTGAGATAGTTCGCCAGAGTTAAAGATCTTCGACGAGGAAAACCCGAAAGCGTTCATCGAAACAACTTTCATTATTACAGAAGTTGAATTTTGAAGGATTGTCAAGCCAGCTTTTACCAAAACAACTGTAACCATTTCTTTCCCAAAACAGAAACAATTTGTTTCGTCCCTCAACTACTATTACGATGTGTTCTGGACAGAGGTTAATGTGCTGCTTTTTGAAGAGGAGCATCTCAAGCGGAGTTCCGGGTCGAAAATTACGACCATGTTTCTCAGCAAGCGCTCTGATAGCTTTGATACCATCTTCAGTTTTGAATTTTTTTTTCATTTCAAGGAAATTGCCAGCAACAGGACCTTTTGGGAGTTCTGTAGCAAAATTCTCATCGGTTAGTTCTTTTAAATGAGATCTAAGAAAAGGGATACTGTCATAAGTCGAGACTATGGTCGAACCTTGAGGTACGTCAAATGGGATAATTTCCATATTATTTATTTTGGTTTGGTTTGATTTTTGTGTAAATTTTCACACGTGACAACGTAGTCAGGTTAATATTTGTAAATAATAACATATTTTATATACAAAGTCAATATATTATTGTCATACAAATTGTTTGACAAGTCCTCATCCATTTTATACAATACTCTCATGAAAACAAAAACTTTCA
>JACMMR010000058.1 GCA_014378965.1 Candidatus Parcubacteria bacterium
ATTTCTTCGCAAAAAGAATTGTTTTTTGATAATGTTTCTACAGAAAATGGAACTGCAAAAATATATCTACTTGGTAAGATAGGGCCATTAAATGGAGTATGTGACGATCCAAGGCTTCGTATTCAACTTGAAGAAACAGCACTACAATTCCCAACTGTACAAAAGGTTGAGTTCTATTTAAATGGAACAAAGACTGATTTAATTTTTCCCCAAAAGTAATATATGAAAAAAAATATCACTATTATATTACTACTATTAGTCGTAATTGGAGGTGGATATTTTCTATACAACCAAAAACAAAATACTCCAGATACTGAAAAAGCCACAGAAGAAGGTGCAAATATAGAAAAAATGGATATAACTGTTTATGTAAATGACGAAGCAGGTTCATCTGAATTTTTAGATTGTGCAGTAAACAAAAAAATAACAATCCAAGTTCCTAAGACTGAAGCAATTGCTGATGCATCGCTCAAATTCTTATTCTCTGACGAATTGTCAAAATACGCAGTATATAAATCGGTAGAAATCGCAAGTGGAACAGCAAAAATAATGCTTAAAAGTGATCTAACTCCGGCTGGTTATCCAATAGGTTCTTTATCGAGTTGTCAGAGCCAAAACCTGCTATCAGTTCTTAAGGATACATTAACTCAATATCCAGGCATTACATCTGTAGAATTATATTCTCCAAAACAAGAGAAAAGAATAGAGTTTTAACCATAGCAATCAAAACAACCATTTGCTATAATAAGGTGATAATTATCAATAAAAAAATTAGACTCAATTTCAATGAATAAAAAAATCGTTACATTATTAATCATCTTGCTAGTAGCATTGTTAGGTTTTGCAATTTTCAAAAAGTTCAACCCAACTCCTAAAACTACCGAAGGTCAATTATCAGAAAAAGAAATCAAAAGTTTAGTTACAAAAGTTTCAAAATTAATCAATGTTCCGGGAGAAACTCCTGTAATCGCTACAATTATTAAAGCTGATCAACTTATTGCTGAGCAAAAGTTTTATACTGGTTCAAAAGATGGTGACTATTTAATGGTTTTTCCAATAGCACAAAAAGCTATAATATATCGAGAAAGTGAAAATAAACTCATAAATGTTGGTCCAATTATAGTTGATCAGAAGGCCACTACAACAAAGTCAGAAACTATAGAAACCAAGGCGACAACTACTGAAAAGGCTACATCGACAAAGGGAGGAAAAACACAATAGTTCTGTAAATTAATTATGGTTCCAACGATCTAACAAGATTCCGCAAGCTATTGCAGCATTCAATGACTCTGCTTTCCCTAAGGAAGGCAGGGTTATTTTAGTTTCTATTTTATTTAGAGCTATTTCGTTTATACCATTAGATTCATTGCCTATTACCAAAGCACCAGCTTTTGGCCATTTAAATTCGTTAGCATTTTGACCATTAAGTGTTGAGGCTATAATATCTACATCTATTCTATTTTTGTGAACAATATTTAAAATTTCATTAACATCTCTATATATAACTTGTACACGAGAAAATGATCCCATTGATGCAGAGATAGTTTTTGGGTTATAAATATCTACAGTTCCCACTGATGCGATTATTGTTTTTATACCATACCAATCAGCTAATCTGATTATAGTACCCATGTTTCCAGGATCTCGTATATCATCCAGTATTATCACTTTTTCAGTTTGTAACAGGTTGGCAATATCTTCTACAGTTAACTCAACTTTTTCAAGCTGGTTTACTATAGCTACAGCAGTGCATTCACTTTTCAGACTTTCCATAGTAGAAATCTTGTTTATTTCACCAGCTTCAACAAGTTGTGGTTTTAACCATTTTTCTATAGCCGCATGTCTTTTTCCACATTCTTTTAATTCATCAGCATATTTTTTAGAAAATTCACTTGTAATAAAAAGCTCGTTGATTGTCATGTCTGAAATCAGTAGTTCGGCTACACTCTTCTCGCCTTCAACTAAAAAGATGTTTTTTTTGTTGCGTTCTTTTTTATCAGCGAATGATTTCAATGATTGGATTTTACCTTTTGTTAACATGAAATGAGTATAGCATACTTATTTATATACACATGGTATACTATAATCCTATGAAAGAACAAAGATTAAATGGTCTATCTGATGGTATCTTTGCTATTGTTATGACCTTGCTGGCAATAGAACTTAAAGTTCCTATATTGGAGGTACAAAATCCTACCTCACTTCAATTACTTGCAGCTTTGGCCCACACGTTGCCCATATTTATCAGTTTTGTCTTAAGTTTTGCTTTACTTTTCACATACTGGAGATCGCATCACTTTTTAACTTCTGTGTATGCAAAAACTTTGAGTGTGGGTTTGGCTAACTACAATGCGATATTTTTCTTATTTATAACAACTATTCCATTCTCAGCTCATTTTTTAGGACTATATTCACATAATCCAATATCTATATTTATATACGGGTCAAATGTGATTGCTATAGGAGTAGTACTATTACTGATGAGACTACATATAGAAAGAAGTCCAAAAATAGATACCTTGGCTTTACCATTAAACGAGTGGAGAAGTGGCTATATTCGTATATTAGTTCCTATATTATCAGCTATAATAGCTATAGTTGTTAGCTTTGTTAACACTGACTTATCATTAATATTGTTTATATTTGCAATATTGTTCAACCTTATTCCGACAAGTTCGAATGTAATATATTTTGCCTTAGACTTATTATTTGTTGACAAGAATGAAGTTATGGTTAATAGTAACTATAATCCTAATTATCATTTAGACCTAAAAGAAAGGATAACTAAGAAAAAACAGGCTATTCATCACACATTTAAAAAAGATATGCTTGCATCATTCAAAAAAGCAAAACAACAACAGATCAATGAAAACCAATAAAGACGTAAATAAAAGTAAAAAAAATCAATTTTGGAATAAGGAATATAAAGAGGCAAGTCATTTAACACTATCAGAGGACCCAGCAGGAGATCTTCTGACTTTTGTGAAATGGGTAAATAGAAATGCAGAATGGCCTGCCTTTAATATGGGTGGGTTTGTGTTAGATATAGGGTGTGGAAATGGTCGTAATATTGGTAATCTGTGCGAGCAGTACCATATGAAAGGATTAGGTTTTGATATTTCGGATGAGGCCATAAAACAAGCAAAGGAAAAATTTGGGCAACTCAAAAGTCTACATTTTGTAAAACAAAGTATGTTTGAACCTGTTGACTTAGCAGCTGAATCAGTTGATGTGGTATTGGACATGATGGTATTTCATTTTTTAGATGACTCTAAAAGACAAGCATATATAAAAGACAAAGCTCGTGTAATGAAGCCTTTCTCTTGGATGCTCTTAAAGACATTTGTCCTTGATAATGATCAAAACGCTATACGTATGATAAAAGACTTTCCAACCCCAGATAATGAACATAATTCATATATACATCCAAAGTTTAAAGCACTTGAACATGTTTTTACTGAAGAAGAATTAACAGATTTACTTTCCCCATATTTTAAAATCCACAAAATGATAAAATCTTACAAACACTTTAAAGACGGTAAACCGTATAAAAGACGAACCGTTTCTGTGTATTTGGAAAGAAAAAGAGATTAGGTTATTATAGGTTAATCCCATGAAAGAGTAGATACGGGATTTTGCCGATGTAGCTCAGACGGTAGAGCAACTCCTTGGTAAGGAGTAGGTCGCCGATTCGATTTCGGCCATTGGCTCATTAAGTTGTGTTATTTGACTTTTCCTCATTATCTGATAAACTTTCTGTATTATATATTTATAGATATAATTGGTAAAAAAGAATTAATTAATTAAAAAATAAATTTAAAAAAACAAAAATAATATGGCAACAGCAGCATTTGATAGATCAAAAACTCACGTGAACGTTGGAACAATCGGACACGTTGATCATGGTAAGACAACTTTAACAGCCGCAATCTTAAGTACTCTTGCAAAAAAAGGGAATGGATATGATGCGAAAGTTTTGGATATCGCTCACATCGATAAAGCCCCAGAAGAAAAAGCAAGAGGTATTACTATTTCACTTGCTCACTGTGAATATGAAACTCCAAATAGACACTACGCTCACGTAGATGCTCCAGGACACGCCGACTACATCAAAAACATGATTACAGGTGCTGCTCAAATGGACGGTGCTATTCTCGTTGTTGCTGCTACTGATGGACCTATGCCTCAAACTCGTGAGCACGTTCTATTGGCTAAACAAATCGGTGTACCAAATATTCTTGTATTCATGAATAAATGTGACATGGTTGATGATGCTGACATGCTTGACTTGGTTGAAGAAGAAATCAGAGAACTATTAACAAAGAACGGATTTGATGGAGTAAATGCTCCTGTTATTAGAGGTTCAGCCTTAAAAGCTTTGAACTCAACAGATGTAAATGATGAATGGTCACAAAAGATCATTGAACTAATTGACGCAGTTGACTCATTTATCCCAACTCCAGTTCGAGAGACAGATAAACCTTTCCTTATGCCTATTGAAGACGTGTTTTCTATCGAAGGACGTGGAACTGTGGTAACAGGACGTATCGAAAAAGGTATCATCAAAGTTGGTGAAGAAATCGAAATCGTTGGTCTTAAAGATACAGTGAAGACAGTTGTTACAGGAGTTGAAATGTTCAACAAATCCCTACAAGAAGGACAAGCTGGAGATAACGCTGGGCTATTGCTTAGATCTGTTAAAAAAGAAGATCTATCAAGAGGACAAGTATTGGCTAAACCAGGTTCAGTAACACCTCATACAGAATTCGAAGCTGAAGTATACATCTTGAAGAAAGAAGAAGGAGGAAGACATACACCATTCTTCTCAGGATATAAGCCTCAATTCTACGTGAGAACTACTGACGTTACTGGAGAAGTAACATTAGAAGAAGGAAAAATGGTTATGCCAGGAGATACAGTTACTTTCAAAGTTAAACTTGTAGCTCCAATTGCTCTAGAAGATAAGCAAAGACTTGCTATCCGCGAAGGAGGTAAAACTGTAGGTGCTGGAGTTGTTACAAAGATCGTTAAATAGTCTTTAAAACAAAACACAGTTCATACAACCATCAAAAAATGCTATACCCTAAAAAAGTGTTGCATTTTTTGTTAAAATAGTGTAATATTCAAATCCATGTCAACAGCAACTAAAATAAAAAAAACAGAGGTAACTTCAAAGCTTCGTATCAGGGTGAGAGCCAATGATTCACGTTTGCTAGATAACTCGGTTAAGCAAATCATAGAGACTGCGTTAAAGCACGATGCTATTATTAACGGTCCTGTGCCCTTACCTACAGAGATTAAGAAATATACAGTAAACAGGTCAGCATTTATTTACAAAGACTCTAGAGAGCAATTCGAATCAAGAACACACAGAAGACTTATAGATATTATAAATCCAAATGCGAAAGTGATAGAAGCATTGACGAACATGACTTTGCCAACAGGTGTGAATGTTGATGTGAAAATGATGTAATTAGAAATATTAATAATAATACCGAATAAATAAAAAATATCAGGTTTGCAGCCTGCTCTATTTAAAGAAAATATATGAAATACTCAATAGCAACAAAACTAAATATGACACAACTATTTGATGAGAATGGTAAGGTTTATCCTGCCACTATTCTCTCATATAGTGATTTGAAAGTTACTCAAAGTAAAAGTGTCGAAAAAGATGGATATGAGGCTATACAGTTTGGTTTTGGATCAAAATCAAAAAATCAATTATCAAAAGCTGTTCTTACTCATTCAGGTGTAAATAATGAGAAAAAAGGTTTTGCATTACTAAAAGAAGTAAAAGGTATATCAGCTACAAAAGGCGATATACTTTCTTTTGATTTCGTATCTGGAGACCTTATTGAAGCAACTGGTATTACAAAAGCTAAAGGTTTCCAAGGTGTTGTAAAAAGATATAACTTTAAAGGAGGTCCAAGATCACACGGTCAAAAGCACTCAGAAAGAGAAAGAGGTTCTTCAGGTGCTGGTGGATACCAAAGAGTTTTCAAAGGAACACGTATGGCAGGACGTATGGGTGGAGATCGTATGACTTTCAAGAATCTTACTGTTATTTCAGTTGATGTTGAAAATAAGCTTGTATACATAAAAGGAGCAATACCAGGTCGTCGAGGTACTGTTATAGAAATAAAACAAAAGTAATCTATAAAGACGAATTAAAGATAAATATATGACAACAACTACAACAAAAAATAAAAAAGCAATAGTATCACTTGACGCCGACGTATATTCAAAAGACGGTAAAAAAGTTTCAGATTTTACATTACCTGAAGAAGTGTTCGGCTTGAACTGGAACGCTGACCTTGTGCACCAAGTTATTACATCATTACAAACTGCAGCTCGATTTCCGTTTGCTCATGCTAAAACAAGAGGTGAAGTATCGGGAGGAGGTAAAAAACCTTGGAGACAAAAAGGAACAGGTCGTGCACGTCACGGTTCTACAAGATCTCCTATCTGGGTAGGTGGAGGTGTAGCACATGGTCCCAACAAAGAAAAAAACTTTGATAGAAAAGTAAATAAGAAAACCAAAAATACAGCAATCAAAACAATCATCTCGCAAAAACATAGAGATGGTGAAGTTCTATTGGTTGATTCATTAGCATTTACAACTCCAAAAACTACTGAAATGAAAAAAGTATTGTTAAATCTTTCAAAGATAAATGATTCTTTGACAAAATTTGCAACTAAAAAGCATAACACTGCATTGTTTATTACAAATGCTCAAGATAAAAATTTATATCTATCACTTAGAAACTTTGGAAATATCGAGACACAATCAGTAAATGATGTAAACGCAGTTATATTATCAAAATATAAATTTCTTGTATTCGTATCACCTGAGACCTCAATATCTACATTGAAAGATAGATTGGATAACAATAAATAATAAACATATGACTACTACAACAACTACAGTTGCAAAAGCAACATATATAAAAAAACCAAGATCAACTGAGAAAGCGATTATAGCTACAGATAAAAACAAATATGTTTTTGAAGTGGATAAAAGAGCTAATAAAGATAATCTTCGACAAGAGATTACTAAGACATATAAAGTTACTCCTACAAAGATTAATATTATTAACACACCTGATAAGGTTGTTATGAGAAAAGGAAGACCAGGAAAAATATCAGGTTTTAAAAAAGCTATAGTTACATTAAAAAAAGGCGATAAGATCGACGTTATATAGCAATATAAATAATATTTAAGACAATAAAATTTTAATAATAAAAACATGAAAAGATATAAACCAACAACACCTTCAAGACGACATATGGTTATCGTAGAATATAAGAAAGTATTGACAACAAATGAACCACACAAAGCTTTAACTAAGGGAGTTAAAAGATCAGTAGGTAGAAACAATACCGGACGTATTACAACACGTCATAAAGGTGCAGGTAATAAGAGGTTATATAGAGATATTGATTTCAAATATGACAAGAAAAATATTCCAGCAAAAATAGTTTCAGTTGAATATGATCCAAATAGAACCGCGTTTATATCCCTTGCACAATATGCTGACGGTGCAAAAACATATATCGTTACACCAAAAGGTATCAAAGTGGGAGATTCATTTATCGTAGCTGAAAAAACAGAAGTAAAGCTAGCTAATAGAATGATATTAAAAAATATCCCAGTAGGAACTCTTATCTATAATATCGAGCTGAAACCACAGGGAGGTGGAAGAATCGCACGTTCAGCAGGTAACTATGCACAAGTAGTGGCACATGATGCTGGATACGCACTTATCAAAATGCCTTCAACAGAAGTACGTCGTATTATAGATACTGCTTGGGCATCAATTGGAGAAGTATCAAATGATGAGCACCACCTACAAAACGATGGTAAGGCTGGTAAAAGTAGATGGAAAGGTATAAGACCTACTGTTCGAGGTACAGCCATGAACCCTGTAGATCACCCACATGGAGGTGGAGAAGGTAGACAAGGACGAGGAAGAAGACGAGCAATCTCAATTTACGGTAAACCAACAGGAAAAGGACAAAAATCTAGAACACCTAAGAAATACTCCAACAAGTTCATCGTATC
>JACMMR010000059.1 GCA_014378965.1 Candidatus Parcubacteria bacterium
CACTTTGTTCATAAGGAATATATGTCAACCACAAGGGCATTTCTATATTCCTAATTCACTTTGTTCATAAGGAATATATGTCAACCACAAGGGCATTTCTATATTCCTAATTCACTTTGTTCATAAGGAATATATGTCAAAAAAGATTAGCCATGGTCGCGGGGGCGACCATGGCTTTTTTGTTAACCGGTTGAACGGCTTTCAGCACCATTTAAGGTGCTTTTTTTGTCAGTCGGGGGCCTGACGGTTGTGCAGCGGGGGCGGCGGGTTGGGGGAAGGGGTTAGGCAACCTTCATGAATCGAATTTCTTCGACTCGGTCGCAATTTGTATCATCTATTTTTTTCGCGAGGCGATTTGCCTTACGAAAGAGGATGACTAGTAACGGGAGAAGGACTAGAGTCCAAAATCCTACAAATGGATACAGTGATACCATGACAGTAGCGAGTATCCATTTGATCAAGTTTATAACTGACATGTTATAAACTTGAATATTAATATACTCATTCTTTGTTGGCGGTACTAGTATCGCCACATTTGATTTTAGGTAAAGGTTCATCGAGATATATCATAGCATAACCACGGATAAAGTCAAGTATTTTACTAAAAAACCGATAAAACAAGGCTTATTTCTGACACATTCTACAAAAATGTGCACTTCGACCGTTTAACATTTTTCTTTGTATCGTCCCATCACAATCCTTCCCAAAACAGGTTTGATTGGTTCTTCTGTACACTTTGTGCTTACCTTGAAATTTCCCTCGTTCCCCATGAATATTTCTATAATCACTCGTCGAATCACCACCAAAATTAATTCCTCGTCTAAGGATTGGTTTGATATTTTTATATATAATCTTTAAGTCAATAGGCGACAGTGAAGAAACTAATCTTTCAGGTAATATTTTTGACTCGTGCAGTATCTCATCAGAATATATATTTCCAATACCAGCAATGAGTCGTTGATCCATCAGCGATGTTTTAATATATTTATTTTGATATCGATTTATATTTTTAGAAAATGTCTCATATGTAAAATCTTCACTTAAAGGTTCTGGTCCTAATAAGTTAATTTCTTCACGAGTTTCATCATTGAGTAATATAACTTTTGCAAATTTACGAACATCGGCCAACACAAGATGTTTACTATTATCCAGTGTGAAAACTACATGAATAAATCTATTATATGGATCTTCAAGAGCTATTTGTCCTGGTGCAGGAGTCCAGCTATTTTTCTTTTTATTAAATATATAACTCCCGTACATAACATGACCAGTCATTTTCATATGAATTAAAATAGTTTCATTATTATCCAAATGAATCAATATATTTTTTGCCCTTCGTTCAGCTTTTATAATTTTTGCACCCTGTATAGCCAATTTAAATTTTTCAAAATAAATAGGGTTTTTTATTGTATTTGAAAACATTTTCGCCGAGCTAGTAAAATCAGTCCATGTATCTATTATTTTTCTATTTTTAGCAACAATATTAATACCGTCTACAGTTGTTTGTACCTCGGGTAATTCTGGCATATAGTCGTATAATAATATATTATAGATAATTGTGCCAGAAAAAAACACCTCCTAAGAAGTGTTTTTCTGCAATCATTTTAAATTGATCTACTCGTCTCGAGAGTCAATATCAAGACCACAAATTCTCATTTGTCCTCTATATACCTCTGAAGCTGCACTTTTTGTTTTTCTCAACTCTTTTTGTATTAAATCTTCAGCCTTTTTTGCTGTTACTCGAGAAGATTGGATTAGCTTTACTCTCTCTGAACCTGTTTTTTCAAAAGCTATATTTTGCTCTGCTCTTCTAGTGTTTATTACGTTTATCCATTCTGTAGTATATTTTTGCAAAGCTGCAATTACCAAAGCATCTCTTTTTGCTAAAGCATTTTTTGCACACGATGGATCTGCTGCTTTTAATTCTTTTTTATTCAAACCATTTTTATCTCCGTTTGATTTTGTTGAAGTAACTCGATCACCATGGCTTTCAGTTCTTGTGCTTGTTGCTCCTGTAGTTGTAGAAATTATGTTAGGTGTTGCTACGGTTGCTGTCGCTGTAACTGTAAAAGCAAGGGCTACAATCAGTGAAGGTATCAAAATTTTTTTCATATTTTTTTTGTTTAATTTATTTAATTTGTTTAATTTATTATTTATAATCCGATATCTATAAGTATAGTCTATTTTTTTTTATGTTACAATGACTTTATGAACAAACAAAATATTTACTTTATAGTACTAATAGCAATCTTTGGACTTTTCTCTATCTTTATATTTTCCAAATTCATTGTGGTTCTAGTCCTAGCCTATATATTTTCAACACTTTTACTACCTGTTCATGAGAAAATAAACAATTTTTTAAAAAAAACGTTCATAAAAAACTCCTCAAATGGATTATCAGCATTGATAACAATGGTACTTTTTGTGTTGATTATCATCACTCCTATAAGTATTATATTAAGTCGAGTGGTAATAGATACACAGTCGGTATATGAAACTGTTACAACCGAAGGTATTGATTTAAATTTCATAAATCAAAAAGTTGCCTCTATTTCACATCGTTTTTCACCAAGTTTAAATTTTAATTTAAACAAGATTGCCGAAACAGTATCACAATTTTTTGTAAATAATATAGGGAATATATTTTCTGGAACTGTGGATATAGCGTTAAAGTCATTTTTATTCCTATTGGCCATGTTTTATTTCTTAAAGGACGGAAAACAATTTCATGAATTTTATTTTTTTATCAGTCCATTACGAAAAGAGAGTGATGAAAAGATTTTTGACTCAATAAAACAATCTGTAAACTCAATTATGCTCGGATCGCTAACTGTTGCAGTAGCTCAAGGGGTCGTCACGGGCTTGGGGTTGTGGGTATTTGGAGTGCCAAACCCATTCTTCTTTGGAACATTGGCAGGTTTCTTGGCATTGATACCAGGAATCGGTGCTCCATTTGTGTGGATACCAGCCGCTATATATTTATATTTTACCCGAGAAGGAAGCTTTGTGTGGCTGTATCAGGTTATTTGGGGAGTATTTGCTGTTGGATTGATTGATAATTTTCTTGGACCTAAGGTTATGAATAAGGGTATTAAGATACATCAACTATTTATATTGCTGTCAATTATTGGAGGTATATCAGTGTTTGGTCCAGAAGGGGTGATACTAGGACCTTTAGTTTTAAGCTTATTTGTGTCTATTATTAAAATTTGGAATGAAAAAGTCACTTTGTAGTTGACATATATTCCTTATGAACAAAGTGAATTAGGAATATAGAAATGCCCTTGTGGTTGACATATATTCCTTATGAAC
>JACMMR010000060.1 GCA_014378965.1 Candidatus Parcubacteria bacterium
ACAGTTTCCTCCGCAAAATTAAATACAGTTTATTATAAGAATAATAGCGTTTCATTCAGGACAGAGATTAATATTGATGTGCCTAAAGATGACCCTATATATGTACAACTCTCAACTAATAGTGGTAATAATGCAAATTTTTACTATTTGGGCATGAGAAATGGTGTTACAAAAATCACTCGTAATTCAACGTTTAGTAGCGGAGGTTTTTTCATATATGAGTGATATGATTATTTCTTTTTAGTCACTTTAAGTGTAGTTTTAATAGTTTCCTCTAACACAAACTATTTCACAGCATCTATAAAAAATAGGATTACAAACAGTATAGTAATTTTATTTGTTTCTACTATTAAATTCATTGCTTGGATATAAGCATTTTCAAATTGATAAAATATTTTTTGTATATTTGTATTGGTATCTGAAAGATGATATTTCTATTAGAGTGGGGCGTCCCCATCTGACTAAGCTAGCCTCATAAAGGTTGGCTTTTTATTTTATGGGAAAATCTTAATCCCATAACCTTCAACTTTATTTCCTTGACTTGAGTATATGTGCTTTTTTATTGCATGATAAGATGGATGCACTTTTGTTGTATGCGTTACTAAAATAGGTTTTGCACAGAGGTCTGCTATCTGTAGACCATTAATATTATCTTTTTTATTATTAAAGAAGATTGAAAATTGGAACTTCGTAAAATTTGATGGTCTGACATAATCAGTGCCATGTTTCACAAAATCTTCAATGTGTTTCTTCAGCTTGTTGTTCTCTTTGGGGTTCCTAGATTCTATAATTATTTTGAGCTGCTTATTCTGTGAACTTAGTGTGTTTAGTATGAGTATGACCCTTTCTAGTAAGAAAGTCATTGCGGTGTGATAGACGTCCTTACAGTTATCTTTATATTTACTTTTAGCTTTGTATTTGTCTATTATGGGGCATATAATTCTAAAGGAGTTATTAGTAAAAAAACTGTTAACTGAGTTAATGAAAACATCTAATACACTTTTATCATTAAAACATGTAAAACAGCCTGATTTTCTTGTTATTTCTGAACCATGTAATATTACCTCATCAGTCCCAAAAATTTCTGTCTTCAAATCAGCTAGTTCAGTATTAATCTTCTTATAGTTAATAGTGGAAACCAAAATTCCACATATTGCAATATACCTATGTTCAATTTTGTCACAGTTAGTTAAATTTTGTGTCCCGCTTTCGTCTATGAATAATAAAAATTTCTGCATCATTTTATGAAAGCCAATATAGTAATTCAGTTCTGCTAGCGCCCCTAAAAAACACCGAGTTCAGTATGTAACTTTTCTTATTATGAAAGAACGATAAAGTATAATATTAAAAATTTGTTTAAACTCAATTCTACAAAAAGTATAAAATCATTTAGATGAGTTTAACTACAGGATGATACCCCACATAATAGACCTCATCCCCTTAATGGGCATTCAAACCTTAAAACCCCTCCCGAGCAAACTAATTTGTGTGTAAATGAACAGGATAGTCTTTTAAGCCTTTTTAAAAATTATGTGAATTAAGAATCCAATACTGATTTAAAAACTAAATGGCTTAAACTAAACCTTAAAAACGGTTTATAGATTCCAATATTCATTAAGCAAAGCATATAAGTAACAAATGAGACCTTTAAACCATTGATATACAAATACCTAAATGGTTTTCTTTTACATATTGTAAGTAAGAATAATTTAAATGATAAAGGATATGAAAAGCAATAAGATATTTATAGGATTGAAATTCAGAAAAATAATATCGTTCAATAAATAAATATAATTAGTAGATATACATTTCAGAGAATTGAAACCAACTGTACCCATATTTGTACCCAACAAAACAAAAACCTCCCTAGAAGCTACTCTAAGAAGGTTTATGGTGGTGCCTGCTGGGATCGAACCAGCGACACAAGGATTTTCAGTCCTTTGCTCTACCAACTGAGCTAAGGCACCCTACCATTCCCTCATTTGGTAATTGTTAGGGATTGCAAATGTAGGCTCTTTTTGTTAAATCACAAA
>JACMMR010000061.1 GCA_014378965.1 Candidatus Parcubacteria bacterium
ATGACCTTCATCATTTTTGCAGCTATTCAGGCCAACGTTTACGGAGAAGGAGTAGTCCTCTTCAGTAAGAAAGTGAGTCAAGACACATTCTTGAAATTAGGAGTCCAGTTTCGGACTTCACCGTGGCAAAGACTTGTCACCATACAAAAGGACCGTGATTCCTGGGATCTAACTGTAGTTAAGAAAAAACCGAACTCAGTAAACAACTACAAGGTTATGATTACGTTCGTAGTTCCAGGTACCATAGATCCTGGCATGACAGCGACTGGTCGTTTCCCCACACAGCTTGGTATTCGAGATCAAGACAAGCAAGGTTACACGATTATATGTCGTGATATTGACCAAAATAAGCTCGGATACTTCCACAAAGAAGATAATGGTTTAATTGATCTTCCTTCCGGTTCTCACTCGGTAGTCTTTATACCCGATCCAAACGTGAAAAAGAGTAAAAGAAACCCGACCGTAGCCATTGTTTATATCGACAGTGCCATTGTTACCGCAGTGGGCACCCCCGCCAGCTAGGCGGTGTAGCACACCAAAAAAAATAACCACTTACTGAGTTAATCTCAGTAAGTGCGTTTTTCTTTACACAGGCTTAATCATCAGGTAACCTTGATCTAATGAATCAATTCGTGAAACTTACTTTTACACCAGGCCTCAAAGAGGTTGTTTTACAGGAATTAAAAGAATATATTCTTATTTCAGAATCTGAACACACGATCTCAATTGAACTACCCAATAATTTCCAAAATATCCTTTCTTTAAAATCAATCAATAGTGCCTATATTGCAACGAGTGATAAAAAATATAATCCTCGTTATTTACACAAACACAAATCAATTCTTGGAAACCTTATAGAAAAAGTTATAATTAAAAAAGAAAAAGAATTTAAAACTTTTAAAATTCGCTGTGCTGGTTCTCAGACACAAGAAATCATAGAAATTGAAAAATACATTCAAGAAACATATACAATTAAAAAAAATGATGTTGCTGATTTAGAAATATACATAAATAAAATAGGTGATGATTGGGAAATATCAGTACGACTATCCCCTCGACCACTTTCAGTTCGTGACTATAAAATTTCAAATATAAAAGGTGGATTAAATCCAAACATAGCATATGCAATAAATACTTTTTGTAATTTAAAAAATAGTACATCTTACTTAAACATTTTCTCTGGTTCAGGAACATTACTTATAGAGGCAGGGCTTGTCAATCCCCATGTCAAGCTTGTTGGATTAGATATAGATAAAAAAACAAATTCATTAGCGATACAAAATATTAAAAAGGCAGGGCTAATAAAAATTATTAAGATAAAAACTGGAGATATTTTTGAAAGTCCGGATGTTGAAAAATTTGATGTTATTACTTCAAATTTACCCTTTGGAATGCAAATTTCAAAAGGTGAAGATTTAAAAAAGCTATACCAACAATTTATAGACTATAGCGAAAAAGTCCTATACTCTAAAGGTAGATTGGTCGTATACACTACTGAATATGAAATTTTAGAATTAATTCTTAAAAACTCAAAGTTTGAAATCGTAAAAAAACTAAACTTAAAAATTCCAACAAATGTAAATTCGTATCTCTATCCAAGAATTTTTGTATGTGATTTGATATAATATGAACATGACAAATCAAGAAATGGATATGACACCAGATTATAGTAGAATCCCTTTTTTAGAAAGATTAGATTTGCAAAAAATACTGATTCCAAAAATGATCCCAGATTACAATCTAAAATCAGATGAAGATAAACATCGATTAGCTTTTGAATGGGCTGATCCTGAAACTCAAAATTATGCTTTAAAAGTAAGTGATATTATTGATAGTACAATAAACAAAGAAATTAGGGATCTTATATTATTGCACGACTACGAAAAAGCTTGCGAACTCATAATACCAATGTTGCATGAAGAAGCCCATGCCCATGCAGCATGAAAACTCTAGAAAAGTATCTTCTCACCTCCTTTCAGAGTTATTGTAGTAATTATATCTCTCAACTTTTGTATAACTGACTTTGAATCAGCGGCAGTAAATTCTTTTATACTTCCCTCTACAGAGTTCGCGAATTGACTCGCACCCACTCGGGTTTCAAATTCATAACATGTTCCGTCATATGCTAAACGAAATAATTCTCCATTCGTATAATGTCCCATTGCAGCATCACCTATACCTTGAAACAAACTAATTGTGTAGTTAGTAGTACTCGCCATGATTGTGGACCTGAGGCCTGTGTAGCCAGTTGGAGAAGTATTTAAACAAGTTATCACAGTTTTCAGATCAATTCGGTTTTGTATACGTATTCCCGTAGCTTCAAAATTTGTTCCAACATATTCAGATCCAGTGTAATATAAACAATAATTAAATATATCACTACAAGGTGGAATATATGATGAAGCTATTATTTGCTCGCTGTTCAAGGCCAGTTCAAAATCTTTTGGTACAACAAATGTTATTACTCCATCTGAATGAGTTTGAGGTGTAGCAGCCAGTGTAGTTGTAGCAGAAGGAACTTCTACAATAATGGGAGTTGCTTTCTTTTGAAAATACCGACCACCTAATGCAATCAATATTAGAACAATAACCGTAATAATAGTACCTTTGTTGTTTTTATAAAAATTCATACTTTATATTATACCACCTCTTATAATATAATCTATTTACCAAACCAGAAAATAACACATTTAAAAAAAGGCTTGTATTAGACTAGGTTGAAGGTAAGATATTACTCTGTATAGGAGGTTAATTAATAAAATAAAAAATAATTTACACTTATCTTCTAATCTGCATACTTTTTATTTCAACTCACTAGGCCTACTCTTACACATACTGAAAATAATGTTTTATACGTACTATTTTGTGATAAAATAATATATATGTTTTCAACACTACTTATTATATTAGCAACCATCATGCTTTTTCTGTTTTCAGTCAGTAAATTCTCCAGAAACATAGAAACCGTTGCTGGAGAAAAAATGAAATATTATCTAAGTAAAACAACCGAAACACCAGCAAGGTCAACTTTTACAGGATTTATAATAAATGCAATTTTTCAATCTAATACAGCTATCACTGTTACATTAGTTGGTTTAGTTAATGCAGGACTCGTAACATTTCCAGGAGCTCTGGGAATTATTATTGGATCTAATGTTGGTAATACACTTACCTCTCAACTTATTGCCTTTAATATCATGGCATTTGCTCCAGTATTTATTGTTATTGGTTTTTTAATGAAGCGATTTAAAAATCCTATAAAACATTATTCGGGGCCAGTATTTTATTTTGGGTTATTATTTTTGTCTTTAAGTTATTTGCAATTATTAATAGCTCCCTTTATAGCAAATCCAGAGGTATTGAGTTTTATTTCAAGCGTTGATTCATTATATATTGCGATTATCATTGGTATAGTTGGTGCAGGTATTTTCCAATCAAGTACTGCAATATCTGTACTAGCTATCACCTTTGCAGCTCAAGGAGTACTAAATTTTGATCAAGCGTTCGGTATAGTCGTAGGCTCTGGAATCGGCACTACAGTAACTGCACTCATTGCTTCTTTTGTAATGAATACAGCTTCACAAAGAACAGCCTTTGCCCATCTTTGGTTTAATGTAATGTCTGTGATTATCACAATAGTATTATTTAATCCTGTAAAAACTAGTATATTATCACTAAATACTAGCTTGACACAATCAATTGCCAATGCCCATCTCTTTATAAGTATAATAACGGCAGTATTTTTATTACTTACATTCAAATGGTATGTAAAGTTTATAGAACTTATTATTCCTCAAAAAGGTTTTTTTCATAAATCCCGTGCAGTACTTGTAGACAAAATATAGCAAAAAACCATATAATATGGTATTAATTGAGTAATGGAACTGATAACATACATATCGAAATTAGTATCGTTTATACCAATTAAAGACATGTTTGATGTTTTAATCATTACTGTGTGTATTTATTTTGTTCTCGTATTCATAAAACAAACTCGTTCTTTTTTTATTTTAGGTGCACTCGCATCTTTACTAATACTTAACTTTATTGCACAAACATTTGATCTGACCCTGACACGACAACTTGTTGCCCCACTTTTAACATTATTTATAGCAATTTTTGTTATCGTCTTTCAACCAGAGATAAGAAAGTTTTTTAAATGGATATCATCTGGAAGAATTACATCGTTTAAAAAAACTTTATCAGTACCTGAAAACACTATACAAACCATAGTTCGTGCAGTATTTACTATGGCAAAGCAACGAGTTGGGGCCATACTCGTGCTTCCAGGAGAATTTCCACTAGATGACTTACTTGAAGGAGGATTTCCTTTAAACGGACAAATAACAGCTTCAATTATGCTCAGTATTTTTGATTCATCTTCACCTGGACATGATGGTGCAGTCCTTATTGAAGGTTCACAGATCAAATTTTTTGGACTTCACCTCCCTCTAGCACGTGATTTTAATGAATATCGTCGAGTTGGAACTAGGCACCGTGCAGGAGCTGGAATAACTGAAAGAACAGATGCAATGGCCATCATTGTGTCTGAAGAGCGTGGTGAAGTTTCCGTATCCACAAAAGGTAAACTGACAAAAGTTGCTACAGCCGAAGAATTAGCTGATATTATTGCCAAATTTACAGGTGATGAACCAAAAAATATACCATTGAAAAAAAGTTTGGTTTATCAATTTTTTAAAAAAAATAGAATATTGAAAGTTGCTGCTGTAGCACTCGGACTATCATTTTGGTTTTTTATGGTTTACAAAGCCGGAGTTATAAAAATAAGTTATTCAGTACCTGTTGAATATAGGTATGTAAATCCATCAATGGTTATTGTAAATAGTTTACCAGACTCAATCAGTGTAACTGTAACCGGAAATAATACTGATATTGTAAACATGAAAAAAGATGATATCAAAGTCATAGTTGATGCAAGTAAGTTTATTATTGGAGAAAATGATATTGTTGTTGGTATAAAAAATATACAAACCCCTTCATATATCGAATTGAATAATTTTACCCCAAAGACGGTGAAAGTGAAGACAACAGAAAAGTCTCCTAACTAGTGTGGTACGACTTTTTTTAATTTATTAAAATAGAAGTGCCCTTGTGGTATAATGTGTATATGAAAAAAACAATCATTGTATTAATCACAGCACTTGTAGTCGCTGTTATAGGCTTTGTAACTTTTATAAATAAAAGTGCACAAGGTGATGTGCCTGAAAATATTCCTCCGATTACAACAATTATATCTGACATTCATGATGGTAGATATACAATCAATGAGGAACAAATAGTGATGGTAAATGGTTCTTATTCTGCTAGTTTACCTAACTCATCTGTTGTAACAACAACGAAATATTTTGGAAATGAAGTGAAGGGTGACTTCGATCAAGACGGTAGTCAGGATATAGCGTTTTTAGTTACTCAAACAAATGGAGGTTCTGGAACGTTTTATTATCTAGTAGCAAAACTAAATAAGAAAGAAGGAACTTTTGGTACATACGGATATCTACTAGGCGATCGTATTTCCCCACAATCAACTAGCCTTGGTGTAAATGGTGGTATTGTTGTAAATTACGTAGATAGAAAACCTGGTGAACCTTTTACAGCTAAACCGTCTGTTGGTAAAAGCATTTCTTTGAAACTTGATGTTAAAACTGGACAGTTTGGCGAAGTTGTAAAAAATTTTGAAGGTGAAGCATCACCAAGTGTTATGAAATTAGATATGAAGACTTGGAATTGGGTTAGTACTACATATAGTGATGGAACAGTTATCACACCTAAGCGAACAGACAAATTTTACCTAACTTTTAAAGGTAAAACTTTTTCTGCATCAACTGATTGTAACGGAGTCGGTGGTGAGTATAGAGTAAATAAAAACGAAATTGTATTTGATAAAATGATATCAACGATGATGTTCTGTGAAGGGTCACAAGAGGCAGATTTTTCGAAAAGTTTAACACAAGCATCAAGCTATCATTTTACAAGCAAGGGTGAGTTGGTCTTTGATTTGAAGATGGATAGCGGGGTTATGATGTTTAAATAATTCAACTAGTAAAAAGGTCGAGTCTCCCTCTGAGCTCGACTTTTTCTTTTACCATCCTCCACTTGATCCACCACCACCGGACGATCCACCTCCTCCCGAGAATCCTCCTCCACCTGAGCCACCACCCATACCTCCCCAAAATCCACCACCCCCTCCACCTCTAAAGGTGTTGGGATACTTTGAGACAATCATATCCATTAAAAGACCGAGAACGATTAGACCAAAGGCGAATATAAATCCAGTAACAAGATAAATAATTAAACCAAAAATAAATCCCACTACTCCACCTGCCCAATATGATTTTGATTTAGAAAAGATATTAACTATTATCTGAAAGAAAATGATGATGAGGAAAAATAATAGACTAAATGAATCACCCTTCATATTGTATGTTGGATTCCCAGAATTAACATACTTCTCACCACTATTTATCTTATTTATAATTTGATCCACACTTTGATTTATTCCCCCAGAGTAGTTTCCCACACGGAAAGCTGGAGTAATCACGTCCCTCTGTAGTCGTCCTGTATAAACGTCTGGAATTATTGGCTCTAATCCGTATCCAGTTTCAAATCTATTCTTTCTATCTTTTAAAGCAATTAGAAATAACAACCCATTATTCTTATCTTTCTGCCCTATTCCATTCTCGTTAAATATTTTGTTAGCCAATGTTTCAATAGTCTCATTTGATGGTAATTCAGATAGAGTTACAATCACAATTTGATTTGTTGTTGAAGCATCAAAAGTAGCAAGTTTATTTTCCAAAGCAGCCTGCTCAGCATCTGGGATAATATTCGCATCGTCTGTAACATACTGAGTTAATTTCTGGGCATGGACGGATAATGAAAAAAGACTTACCGCTCCAATAATAAGTACCTGCGAGTAAATCTTTTTCATATTGTATTTAATTTTTAAAATCTACAACTGGTGGAACATTAGATCCTTTTACAGATTCAAAATATGGTTCAACTGGGAATCCAAATATTTTTGCAAATATAGATCCGGGAAATCGTTGTACTTGGAGGTTATAGTTTTTTATAAATTCATTGTATTTTTGTCTTTCTACAGAAACTCTATTTTCAGTACCTTCAAGTTGAACTAACAAATCTTGGATTAGTGCTGATGATTTTAACTCAGGATAATTTTCTGTAATAACTAGTAACCTTCCTAACGCTGACTCAACCTGAGATGTTGCCTTAACTCTCTCCTCTTGTGTAGAGCCAGTATTTGCAGCAACACCAGCGTAACGAGTACGAGCTGCAGCTATTTCACCAAAAACATCAAGTTCTTGTTTAAGTGACCCTTTTATCGCACTTACGAGGTTTGGTATAAGATCAAATCTTCTTTGATATTGATTCTCAACTTGTGACCATTGTGCCGTATAGGCTTCTCTTTGACTAACGAGGCCGTTATATGATGAGAATCCCCAGAGCACGATAACTGCCACGACTACTAATGTTATTATTGTTGATTTTTTCATAGTTTAATTTTAGCATTTTTTGAGTGGGATGCAATTGTAATTAGGATTTTTTTATTTAATTTACACACATTTAATGCTATATTTAATGGAATATGAAACATAAAAAAACAGTTTATATAACTCTCACTTTCACTGTGACTTGTATTCTTATTTATGCGTGTTTTCTAACAACTTCTATTGTCAAAAAAAATATAAAAGACAATCTTATTATAGAATATGGAAAACAAGAACATTTGATTGCACTACAACTTGCGCAAATTCTTGAACTGGAATTATCACAAAGACAAGCTGAACTAAAGTTGATCGCCACCTTACCGGAAGTGATGTCGGGAGACACTGCAACATGTAATAAAAAACTGAAAGAAATTTTTCAAGATAAAAACAATAAACTCGGAAACTATGGTCGTGTCGATAAAGATGGCTATTTTAAATGTTCACTCAATGATAAACTTATTGGGTTAAAAGGTGAAACTCTTGGAACATACATAAAAGATATATTTGAAGATCCTGAACATAAACCTGTGATGAGTCGTGCTATCAAACCTGTAGGTGCTGACGGTTATTTGATAGCTATTCACGTTCCAGTTTTTGATGAAAAAGGGAATTTTTCCGGAACAGTCGGTGGTGCCATTTACTTAAAAGATTTAAAAGATAAATATATGAAGGATGTTGAAATTACAAATGGAGGCTCAATTGCGATATATGATGATGATGGTACAGTTATACATCATTATAAGCCAGAACTTATTGGAACAAATTTTATAAATCCTGATTTTCAAAAACGTGTCTCGAATACAACTAAAACTCCAAATAAGACTTTGAAAGAAATAAAGGATGGTGTATCAGGTACAAGAACCTATGTATTTGATAATGAAGAAGTGATTGCTTCCTATGATCCAATTCACATATTTATGGGTAGAAATTGGAGAATAGTTGTAAATCTTCCGACTTCAACCGTCAATGCTAATATTATAAAAATAGGTGCTGATAAAGTTTTATCCGGGATACCGATTACATTTACAATAATAATTCTTCTATTCTACTCAATATTCTTATGGTATATAAAAAGAAAAGTTTAGTTTAACTAGAAGTCATTCGAAATTAGTTTTAATTTAGACTTATATTTGGTAAAATCCACACCCCATTTTTGTTCGTAGTCATTAATAATAGAATTAATCTTAAGTTTAACAAGACTTTGCAGTGAAACGTCATTATACTTGATAATATTATTTGAAAACATATTTACAATAAAGGTTCTTTTTTCTGTATCATTACTTAACGTAAAAATATTATTTTTTTTAGATACATTTGATACTGAAATTAAATATTTTCCTTTACTGTCTGATGTGGTTTTTATAATGGTATTAGAATCGTCACTTAATGTTACTTCAGTATTTGGACTTGTACTTCCCTCAAAAATAACGGAATTTTTAGGTAATCTTAAACTCAAAAGATTATCAGATATTTTATTTTTTTTATCAAAAATTTCAGTAAAATAAGTAACTAGCGAAGAACCAAAATTAGAAGATGAAGTGTTCTGTAAACTTACAGAACACGAGGAAGTGTCATAATTACAGGCATTTGTACACGATAGGGTTCCGCTTGTAAATCCCAAATTTGAACATGAATTATGAGTAACTGGATTTCCATCACATTGCTCGTCATTGTCCAATATATTGTCACCACAGCCGTGTACACGGGCGGTTATTGTAACATCTAACGCAAAAGCAGATTGTATACCACAGAAGAAAAATATTAAAAATAACGATGCATATACCTTACATGTAGCAAACATATATTACTCATGAGTATTCATTAGCCTTGCTTGCTTTATTATATGCTTTTTATATTTTCGTAAGACAAGTATTCCAAAGAATCCAATAAATAACAGAATACCGAAAACAATTGATAGTAATTGCCATGGGATTACAAAAAATGTAAAACTGTCAGAATTAACATTGGTCTTACTTTCGCCCCAGGTCATATTTATTTTTGCCGTATAGACTCCAACATGAAAATTTCTAATTTGGAACCAAACAGACTCAAAAAATGTTTTTTCTACATCATCTTTAACTTTTTCTCCCCATACTGCTTCAAATTTTCTAACACTACCGGGCAAAACACTACCCTTACCTTCGTTTAGATTTATTATCGCAGAATTTAAACGTAATGTATTTTTAATTTTTATATCTCCTATTGGAACAATTCTATCTCCTCCAGAGTTGTTAACTTTATATATCAAACTTACAGGTAGATTTGAGAAAAACCTTGTTTTATTACGTGTTCCAAATTCAGTTAATCCCGCTCCTTCTTTTATATCACCATTTACACGTAATAAAACCAATATACCTATTTTTCCACCGATTGAAACTGTTCCTCCTTCAGCACTTACGGGTGGTTGACTACCCAAGAACACTGCAGCAAAATAACCACCCGGCTCAGCATCAGCAGGTATTTTTATAGTAAAAGGTAAAACTTTTTTCTCTTGAGAATTGACCGATATTGATCCTTCAGTTTTTATCCATGTTGCTAAGCCGTTTTCTGATCCAATAAATTTTGGAGCACCAGAATCATCACTTGATTGAAAATTTTCATACGAAGTGTAAAAAGTTTTTACTCCAGGTTGCTCATTATAAATATTAATTTCACCACTTAATGTTTGACCAGGATTTCCAGATATTTCTACTCGTGCTGGAGATACTGTTAAAGCATTTGTGTTAATTGATAAGGTTATAGCTATGGATAAAACTATAATTTTTATTTTTTTGTATGAAATCATGTATTTACTATTAATATGTTAATTAAAACGACAAATTTAGAAGTTTTATTTAGAAGTTTGGAGTTGCAGTGTAAGTCAATGTCGAACCGTAGATACCAGCTTCTGTGTTAGCTGAAATATTGGCAATATATCTCATACTATATGTTGTATTGTTTGAAGCACCTATTGCAGAAGCTATTTGACTAGGAAATGATGCAGTGTTTAATGCAAAACCTGAAGCTGAATATGGAGATGAAACCGCACCCGTTCCACCGGTCGCCGTAGCACGCAAACCAAATTGTTCAGTACCTAAAGCAGAAGCAAGGTTAGATGCACCAATGGCAGTTACGGTATTAACACCATATGTAAGTGTAGTACCGTTTACAGATAATGAATACCCGTTGGCTGCATTTGTTCCAACAACCATATTATTTGCCTCTACTTCAGCACCACCACCCAATGTGTCACCTGTCGCGTATCTTGGACCAGTTGAAAGTAGAGTACCAAAACCAATAGTGTTGTCAGATATAGAAAATGTTATTGACTGTGCCACAAGAGCTGAAACAACAACTTGGTCATCTGTAATAATATTTGAAGTTACACTACCAGCATCTCCAAATGTACCTGAAATGTTTATGGTATATGTATTTGCAGTTGTTGGGTTTATTGTGTTAGCACTTGTAAAAGTAATGATGATTTTATCATTTGGGGCTACTGGAGCAGTTCCCACACCGTCAGTTGGAGCAGTCAAAGTTAAAATACGATTTTGAGTACCAGACAATACCGCACCCCAAACAGTTAATGAAGGAGCTGCCGCTAGAGTTTCAGTACTTTCAAGCCCTGTAGTGGCACCGTGTGTATAGGATATCGTACCAATAGTTTTACTGGTAAGGTTATAATCTGATGGAAATGTTAAAATAATTGTTTGTCCCGCTGTTGCTGCACCTGACGGAGTTGTGAATGCAATAACATGGCTTGATGCGGTACTGATTTTTAAAGTTGATTGAGTATCGGATTGTGCAGTAAGAGAGGCCGCGTTGGCAATCGGTGCTACAAAAAGGCAAAATATTAGAGTAGTTGCTGACAGTATTTTTGTAAAATTTTTAAAAGTTGGCATTTAATATTAATTTATTTTTTTATTTTTTTAATGATTTAATTATACCTTAAACAATAAGTTAAAACAAAGTTTTGTAAACTTTTTTAAACAAATTAAAAATTTACAGTCATCACGTATGTCAAAACTGAAGTATATGAACCTGATGGTGTACTCGCAGATATATTTGAAATGTATCTCATACCCAAAACTGATGTACTGCTATCCCCTGTACCAGTTACGATTTTATTTGGAAATGTCCCAACATCAAAAGCCCAGCTACCTGTATTATACGGAGATACTGCGACACCAGTTCCAGAATTTGACACAATACGCAAACCAAATTGTTTAGTTCCTACACTTGAAGCGGTTGCTGTGCCACCCATAGCGGTAATCGTGTTGACTCCCGAAGTCAGAGTTGTACCGTTCAGTGAAATACTGTATCCACCTGACACATTAGTACTAGCTGATAAAGTATGACTATCTGTAGTATCTACTGATGCACCGAGTGTGTCTCCGGTTGCGAATTGAGCAGCGGATGAAAGGAGTGTCCCAAATCCTATAGTATTATCTGATATAGAAAATGTCAAAGACTGGCTACCTGTCGCCGAAGCGCATATCTTTGTAGGGTATGCATTAGCATCCCCAATATGACTATTTGTAGCACTTTCCATCGAACCTAAAGTTGTATCATAGCCTGCACAGTTAGACGTTTGATAACCGATACTTACACTACCTCCTGTAGGAACCGAGATACAAGCACTATTAGGGTAGTTGGCAAAGTCAGGAAGAGCACTTGGTTGTGCGGCATGTGCATTGTCCGTGAATGTAAGTTTTAATAGCGTTGTAGTTGCTCCACTACAGGTACCTGAAAGTCCAGCAACCCCAGTACAGCAAACAAGGTTAGGATAAGTTGAAAAAAAAGAAGGAGGTACTCCTGCGTGGGCGTTTGTAGTGCTGGACATACGATACATAACTACCCCTGAAGGACAAGAAGTAGTTGTGCTGCAAGAAAGAGTCCCTGCATCAGTTGTTAATGGACACAATATTGAGACCAGCAACATAATAAATATAGTTCTAGAAATCTGCATTTTTTACTTCTTGGTTATTCGTGTAATCATTTTGTATCATTAACGGTGGGTCTATTATAGCAGAGTGCTGAAGCAATGAGTCAAGTTTTACTTCAGGAGTTATTTCTGAATCAGATAAAACAAGACTAGATTTTGCTGGATTTATTGTATCAAGTATTACAGTTATCGTATCAGCCTTAAGTGCAGTAGGATTTGTCGTTGATGCTATAGTCAAAACACTATCTACACTCGGTGTATTTTTCAAATCAACTACTGCTGTAGAGGTCGCCACCGTAGTAGTTGAATTTGTTTGAGCACCCACAGGAGTACCAAGGGACACACCATCAGTAGTGATAGAAAATAATTTTTCACTTATATACCCTGAACTTGCCTCGCATTGAGACAAGTTTAACTCAGAACAAGCATATGCATGTGATGTTTTTATCGCTGTAAAATTACCAACTCCAAAATGTTTTACATCATACGATGATTCATGACCATCCCCAACTTCAGCGTGAAGTATTGCTCCACCTGTTGATAGTTTATAAATAGATAAGCCCAACGACTCTGATGAGTCATCTTTTAAAATAAGAGTGTCTGTTATTGCCATCGTTGGATACTCGACAACTTTTTCACTTTTAGGTAGAACATTTGTAGACATTGGAACTTCGTAAAATCCAGAACTACTATCATATATTGTTAAATCATCTGCTTCTTTTTCTGTTGCCACTGATTCTGCATCGATAGAAATATAATATGTATAAAGAGAAACAAATACAGCAATCATAAAAAACATAACAAATATATTGCTGCTTTTTTTATGTGATCTGTTTAATTTATTTTTTCTCATATTATTTTACCAGTACTCAATAGTACTACCAGCTTTACAGGTAATGGCAGAACTGGCTACCTCTGAGGCAAAAGTTACTACGAGTGTACCACTTGCAGAAGGAACTATTACTCCGGTTATTATTGCAATATTACCCGTAGTGTTGGCTGAACTTAGGTTTGAAGCAGCAGGTATTGAGTATGCTACCGCACTGTTATCAGTGTTAGTGGTTGCGGTTAATGAATATGTAGAGGTATAAGAAAGCTCAGAAATAGTCGGACCACTCAAAGTCCATCGAGACCCTGTAGTTGCTGCTGCAGCTGTGTAGTTTATAGTTGCCTGAAATCTATATCTGACACCACTCGTTACAGCAAAAGATAGACCTGTACAGTTTTGCAATGTATTTAGAGTCGCATTGTTGTTTATCACATCAGATCCAAGAACAATAGTGGTTCTACTCGGTACAGCCCATGTTCCATCCCCTCGCCAAAACGTTGTTGCATTGGCATTTGTACCACCTCCCAAGTTTGTTACCGGTAAGTTACCAGTCACTCCGTTTGCCAGGTTTATAAGTGACCAAGCAGGGTTATTGTTTGTACCAGTATTTGATAAATATCTCGTAGCATTTGTATCTTTTGGTAGCACAGTAAGAGTATCAGCCGCAGAGGCATAAGGAATATCACCCTGAATAGTTCCACCTCCAACACTTTGAATGTTATGACCAGGAGTTGGAGCGGCAGCAAAAGCTATTTGTATATATGAAAGGAGTGCACCGACAAGTATAAGTAAAATTAAAAAGCTACTTTTAGTTATTTTTTCTAATCTAAACTTCATAACAAAATTATATCATGAGTTGATTCTTTGTTAAAATTTTTTATATAGCATCACTTATGTTACTACTCAACTCTACACATTTAAATTTTTAAATATGACCCTCCTTCTCGAAGATAGTGACATGTATACCCTTTTGGAGTTTTCATTAAATAATCTTGATGATATTCTTCCGCCTTGTACACTTTATCCATGTCCAATCTTTTTAATTCGGTCATTACAGGTCCTGGCCATCGATTTGAAGCGTTTACTATTTGTATAAAATCTTTTGCCTCGTTCATTTCTTGGTCATCATTATAAAAAATAATCGACTTATATGATTCTCCGATATCATTCCCCTGCTGATTATAAGTTGATGGATCGTGTATTTGAAAAAAGAAATCCAATAGATTTTCAAAAGTGGTTTGCTCATCGTTGTATTCAATAAGCACAGCTTCTGTATAGCCTCTATGATTTTCATATGTTGGACTTTCTATTTGTCCACCTGCATACACCACATCGGTATTAATTATACCAATTTGTTTTCGAATAAGATCCTCCATTCCCCAAAAGCATCCTCCGGCTAATACTATTTTTTTAATCATATGTATATTATACAAACTAAAATTAATCTTGTACATATGCAAAAATTAAATAAAAGAAATAACCCGACCCCTTGTGAAAGAGGTCGGATTTGTTAATTGATTTTGCAGTTTACTTGCGGAATTTACGGCTGATGCCGAGTAGTCCAAAGAGAGTTGCACTGAACAAAGCTCCTGTAGTTCCTGAATCCGGTACACGAGAAGCGCCTTTACCAACGACGAGTCGAGCTTCAGTTCGAGCGAGTGGATTGACATGCAACGTATCACTGGTTAAATAGGCGCTGAACGACATGTCATATGTGCCTGGAGCGTGGAAACCATACCAGATATCCCGCTGGGAATTCTGCATGATCATTCCGGTGATACTGAAGGGTGTCAACGAATTGTCGGCGTAAACCAACTTCGGGTCAAAAGAGACCAGATTGGTTCCGACGCTGGGATCAATGTCTAACGAGAGAAGGTAGCTTATGTTCTGAAAATTCGAGGCCGAGGCCGAGAATTCTACGTTTACATCAGTTCCCGTCGCAAAGTTATATGTCCCTGCGCCGTCGTTCGTTAGAGCACCGGTGCTGCGATTTTTGAATCGGAGCGCAACAGTGTTATCGCCAGTCAACAGATCGCCAGGACGGACTACAGTTGCCGAGGTCCAACTACCAGCAGGATTGCCGGCGCCGAAATATGCAGGAGTTGGATCATTGTAATTCATCACGCCGATTGGCGTGGCGGACACAAACGAGGTAGTTGCGAAGCCAGCAAGCAAAAAGCCTGTGGCACATACGAGGGATTTAATGGGATACGTTTTCACTTATTATTTTTTTTGGGGTTCTGGAAAATGGATCTTACAGATGATCCATTGAAAGATAGTAATCTACTTAAGAGATTATGTCAAATACTATTTCTCAGCTGGAGTGAAATTCATACTAATAGAATTTACACAATATCGAATATTTTTTCCTGTCATATTCTCACCTCTAAACACATGCCCTAGATGACCACCGCAATTTGTACACACTATCTCCACCCTTCTACCATCAGCATCTGGAATCTCTTTTACTGCCCCATCGATTGCATTATCAAAACTTGGCCAACCGCAATCAGATTCAAATTTATCTTCTGATTTATATAAAGCTGCATCACATCTTTTGCAAGTGTAAATTCCAACATCTTTAAAGTTTACAAATTTTCCTTTAAAAGGTGCTTCTGTTTTTTTGTAGACAATTACGTCTTCTTCTTCAAATGTTAATTTATTCATAATAAGATTATATCACAACTTATTCATTTTTTATTATGAATATTTTTAGCATATTTTTTTAAATTTTTAATACTTAAACTACTATTATATTAGTAAAATAAATTTACATATTCAATTATATACTTTATATTTGGGCTAGGGCTGTTTATCCAAATCAATGGTTTTTTATCTTTATTTATTTTGCTATTTACTATCATAAATAATATCCATTCTATTACTTGTTGCTTATCGATAGGGGTATCTTTATCAGTTAGATCTGGAAGTTCAGGTTTTTTTGTTTTTTTATTTTTTTCCTTATCTATTGACAGTACTCTTGACAATATAGTCGGTAATAATTTTATATTTTTATTTGTATATAAAATAATACAATTCTGTTTAGAAATATCTTCTAATATTTTTAATAAAGAATTCTGCGCTTGAATAGACATATCATCAAAAATCAATATACCTAATTTTCCAAAATCCAAATTTAATTCTAAAGAACTTTTTTGAAAATCATTTTGAAAATCTCGTACATCATCAATAGTTATTGTTTTATTTTTCAAAATTACTATATCTGAATTAAGCGGAAAAAAATTTAAAATTTCATGTATCTTTTCGTTAAACGATATATCAGATTGTATTAAAAGTGCTTCCCCTTTTTGTATATTCATATTATCTCTTTGTTACAATAGCTTTTTTATAGGCATTCAAGTGGTCCAGTGCTATACCTGTCCCTTTTGCTACACAGAACAATGCTTCGTCGGCAACTCTGGCCTTAACTCCTGTTCTTCGAAATACGAGTTCATCTAGATTTCTTAATAGCGATGATCCTCCTGTCATAGTAATCCCTTGATCTATGATGTCAGATGCCAACTCCGGTGGGGTTTCTTGTAAAACATCTTTAATTGCTTTGATCATATCTCGAAGCTCTTTAGATATAGCTTTTACAATTTCATTTGTTTTAAGTTCGATCGGTCTAGGAAGTCCTGTTATATAGTCTCGACCTTTTATTGTAACTGATAATTCCTCTTCTACAGTTACAGCAGATCCAATTTTTATTTTTATTTCTTCTGCGGTCTTTTCTCCAATAGCAAGGTTATAATTTTTCTTTACATAATCAATAATAGCAGTATCAATTCGAGTTCCAGCACATTTAACAGAAGAACATACAACAATTCCACCAAGAGAAATAACGGCAACATCTGTTGTTCCACCTCCAATGTCTACAATCATGTTTCCACACGGATCTTGAATAGAAATTCCAGCTCCAATAGCTGCCAAGATGGGTTCTTTTACTACATAAGCATTTTTTGCACCAGCACGTATAGCAGCTTCAATAACAGCACGTCTTTCAGTTGAAGTAACTCCGGCTGGAACTGAAATCATAACCTCAGGTGCTATCATATTCCATTTTCCAAGTGCCTTATGTATAAAATATCGAAGCATCGCTTCTGTCACCCGATAGTCAGCAATCACTCCATCTCGCATTGGTCGATATGCGATAATAGAATCAGGAGTCTTCCCAATCATATCTTTAGCGTCTAATCCAACAGCTAGGATTTGATTATCTCCTTCTGACACTGCTACAACAGACGGTTCATTCAAAATGATACCCTTACCTGGTAAGAATACGAGTGTATTTGCGGTTCCAAGATCTATACCAAGTTTTTTTGAAAATAAAGACATTTTTGAAGATATGTTATACAATTACTATTATTATTCTAATATATCACATAATAACAAAAAGATGAAAAATTTTATAGATGAATTTAAAGCCTTTGCAATCAAAGGAAATGTGATGGATTTAGCCATAGCAGTAGTTATTGGAGCAGCATTTGGAAAAATAGTAACTTCTCTCGTTGATGACATTATCATGCCAAGCATTGGTTTGATTGGAAGCGCGGATTTTTCAAGATGGGCACCTGCAGGTGTTAAACTCGGAATGTTTATTAATAATATTATTAATTTCTTAATAGTAGCTATCTCTGTTTTCATTGCGGTAAAATTCTTTAATAGAATAACTCACAAAAAAGTGAAAAAAAATATTGAAGAAGAGCTGGATTTACAATAGTATTTTACGCAAACTTTGGTGAAAGTTGATGTTTGTAGGTCATATTGTCTTCTATACTTGACAATCGATCGTCGACTACGGTTAAGCGATCATCAATAATCGTAAATCTTTTATCGACAACAGAAAACCTTTGATTCATCTCTTTTCGAAGAATAATATTATCATTCTTCAATTCTTCCCTTAATTCACTATTTGTATCATCGATGGTTTTAAAAACCATATCAAAACCTTCCAATGTTGATTTTCTTAAATCTTCCACAGATGATTCTAGTCTTAAAATAGAATTAGATAAATCATTAGTAGACTCTTTCATTTCAGACTTAAAATCATCAACCGTTTTTTTAACTTCTAGTTTAAAACCAGAGATATGATCAAACAAATCTTCGTTGGTGATTATTTTTTTTTGATGATTTTCTTGTGTCATTACACATGATTATATTCCCAAGATTATACTCATGCAACTTTCTTTAAAACTGGAGTATATCTTTTTTCTCTGTCAATAAAAAATACATTTATACCTTTATAATTTCGTCATTTTCTATCACTTTATGATGCCGGAATATTTTCTGAATACTCAACCAGAATACTAAACATGATACCCATGAACCAATAGTAAATGCAGTTGCGATACCTACCGCTGTTTTGTCAGAGTAATACGCAAGAACAATCATAAATAGAGTCAAGAATATATTAAGCTGTGCTGGTTTATAATTATTATTCCGAGCATAGTACACTCGTGTTATCAAAAGCTCGATACATTGAGGAATAAGAGAAAGTGAGAAAATCCCAAAAGCTAGTGCGACAACTTTATAGGACGTAATATTTCCAAGCAAAATGAGTACAATATAATCTTTAAAAAACCAAATTAATACCGTAGCTAGCCCACAATACATCAAAATCTTCTTAGCTGTGTATTTGAATACATTCCAAAATTCTACTTCATTTCCTTCAACATATCTTTTAGAAAATATAGGAAATGCTGCCACCACAAAACTTACTCCAATGAGTGCCATTGGGACTGATTGTAAGTTGTTTGCGAAGTTTAAAATTGATGTATTTCCTGCTTTTGATAAAGATGCAAAACTATTAAAAAATAAAAATTCTATCTGGACCAATGAAAGGATAAATGCTCTCGGTAATGAACTTATTACAATATCTTTAATAATATACATATCCTGTTTATTAAATTTTACAAATTTAGGCAAAAATTTATTATTTCTAACAAATGGAACTTGAATAAGTCCATGTAAAATACTTCCAAAAATAATTCCGTAGATCACTCCTTTTATTCCATATATAGGGTATAAAAAAACAAGTCCTAAAATAGTTGAAATATTATAAATCAGTGGAGATAATGAATAGAGTAAAAATCGTTCTCGCATCTGAGTGTATGAACCCAACAAATTTGAAAGTCCTAAGAAAAATGGTTGGAGTAATAAAAGTCTTGAATACAAAATGATATTATCAATCACATTAAGATTTGTTACACCTGGTGCAACAATATTTTTTACAAGATAGGGCATAAAAACAATCAAGAGTAAAATAATTAATGTAGAAAAAATAAAGAAAACTGAAAACAGTAGATTGTAGACTTTCTTCATACTGATTGGATCATTATCCTTATCGTATTTTACCAAGAGTGGAATCAAAACGGTTACCGACACCAAACTCGTAAAGATGGCAAATAAAATATCTGGTATTCGAAAAGCATAATAATAACTATCAAGCGTCAACCCTGCTCCGATTTGGTTAGCGAATAAACGGTCCCGAATCAAAGATAGAAGCTGACTTAAAAAAGTAAAGATGGCAATCATAATAGCGGTCTTTTGGATAGACTTTGATTTCAATAATTCCATGAGTTTCATTTAATTAATTGTAACACAAAAGATTTTTTAAATTAATGTCATTCAAGTAGAGGATAAAAAAAATAAAATGATTTCATCAATCGTATATTGACAAAACCCTAAAAATGATATAAATATAATACATCCTCCAAACAGACAATCGCTGTATTTCTTTCGAGAAATCACAGAGGAAAGTCCGAACACGTGCAAGGAGAAATCTTTGCAGAATTGTAGTGGGTAATCCCCATCCATGGCGACATGGAGATGCGAACAGTGACGTGTGTTTTTGAAAATTAACACAGACCTACACAAGGTTAATCTTATTAAAAGTGTTGTAAAAAATATTAAGAATGAAACGGCTAAATTCTTACAGACGTGCAAGGCCGTGTGCGCAATTTGCGTAAGTGCCGCTCGAGGTGAGGAGTAATTTTCATCCCAGATAAATGGTTGTCATCAAAATTTATTTTGATACAGAATTCGGCTTATCGTTAGGAGGATATTTAAAAATGCCAACCTGTTTTATACAAGTCGGCATTTTTATATGGTAATATTATTACATATGCAAAAGTTCATTTTAATAATACTCATTCTAGGTCTAGCATTCTTTTTATATTTACTACAAACAGGAGAAATTAGTAAAAATGCTTTTAATATTAAAAAATTAGAGGGAGACACAAAATTTGTAATAAAAAAAAATAATTCTGATTTATTTGTAAAATCTTCAGATATTTATGCGATTATTAGAGATAATGAATATAAAATATTTTCGTTTTCAGGTGATGATTTTCACAAACTTCTTAAGTTAGAATATCCTTTAGAAAAATATAGAGTTCCTCTCAGTGCTGTTGATGCTATTACTGGAACTTGGATTGGCAATAGATATGTATTTTATATTTTGGAAAAATCAAACACAATCACTAAGGAAGTTACGTATGAAATATACAAAGCAGAATACCCTACTGATGAGATCAATAAGTTAAAGTTTTATTTAATAAAAACGGTGGATAAATCTGAAGTTGATGGAAGTTTTGAAGTGAAATATTAAAACAAAGAATCAACTGCATTTTTAACATCTATACCTTCAGCTTTTCCTTTTAAGTCTTTCATGATTTCCGCCATTAATTTTCCTTTATCTTTTGAATCAGTTATATTAAGTTCTAGTTTTTTAATTTCAACTATTTTTTTAACATCGTCAGCAGACATCATTTGAGGTAAATATACTTCAAGATATGCAAGTTCAGCTTTTTCATCTGATGCTAAATCTTCTCTTCCGCCGGCAGTAAATTGTTCGATTGAGTCTTTTCTTTGTTTTACAGATCGTCTTATCAGCACCAATACTTCATCATCTGTTAATTCTCCTTGAGGCGTTCTCCCTTTGTCTACAAGATCGTTTGTGATCATAGATGAAAGACCTCGAAGAACTGTAAGTTTAACAGTATCTTTGGCCATCATAGCTTCTTTGATTTGATTTTTGATTTGTTGTTGTAGAGTTTCCATAGGGTTGATTATATACGAGTTTGAGGTTTTCGGCGAATTTGACTTAGAATTTTTTGAGTTGTATTGTATCTATGTATGAGCACAAATACTAAACAAGAGGATGTGGTTTACCGCATCGAACTTCTTCCTGAACCCAAAACCTACACCATATACACGACACACCCGATTTTTTTCTATCACAAATGTCATCGCCGAATAGTAAAAGTAGAGCCTACTCTTCGTTTAAACACATTTAAAGCTAAGTATACTGATCTCCGGATAGGCAAGATCTTCTTAAACCGCGAATCCGCCGAATATTATCTCAACATAAAAATTCCTGAACCGTTCTATGTCGGTGAATTAATAACTGAAAGATGCAGGGATGTCTATGGGTACTATGTGTGCACAGGATGTGGGCACGTCGATTGTGAAAAAATAAGAATGACTTTTGCTGGACCTGGCACAGTAGTTGACGGACCGATTAGTGTGTCAGCACTGTTACCATGTCCCCACTGTCGACACTTAACTTTGATAGAAATAACCACGAAAGCATGTCTTCCATTACCTTCAAATATTGATTGTGATTGGGTCGAGAAAGCACTTTTGCTCGATAAAATCAAAAGGTAGATAACAGTATCGAAAATAAATTAGCCCACTGTCGTAAGACGGCGGGCTTTTACTTTTGCATTATAAAAATTTGAACTGTACCATGCACCACTTTACAAATCCTCACTATACCCTCCCCTCAACCTCATATCTAACAACACGTGCTCTTGATCACCGTAATAATCAGGTAGGATGGCTCTAATCTTGAATCCTAATTCCTCGTACATTTCTCTAGACTGCCAATGCGTTCCTGTCTCCAATTTTATGACATGACATTCTTTTTGCCTGGCTTCATTAATAATATGTTTTATAAGATCTCTCCCTAAGTCTTCAATATTTTCTAACTTTTTAAACACAACTGACTCTATAGTTGCCACACCCATATTTGTTTCCAGGACTGCGTACCCTACAATCTTTTTTGTTGCTCTATTACGTACAACAAAAATAAATCTTTTTTTAGAGTATAATCGAGTAACTTCACCAAAATGCTCAGTATCAACCATGTCCCATTCTGTAGTTAAAAACTCTTTCAAGATTTTCGGATACTTTTGTAGATCAAATTCTTGTATTGTTACATCCCCATTGTCTTCTTGATCTTTATTCATATTTTTTATTATATAACAAAATTAATAATTTTTCCTTTAATATATATTGTTTTTTTTATTACATTTCCTTCAAGATGGTTTTTTACTACATACTTGGCTTCATCCAATATTTCTGACTCTGATTTTGTACTATTTACCTCAATATCTCCACGAAGTTTTCCATTTATTTGTATACCAATTTTAATATTATTTTCAACTAGTTTCGTTTCGTCATATTTGGGCCATGGTGAAATATTGATAGAATTTTTATTTTTAAATACAGACCAGATCTCATCTGTGATATGAGGTGCAAAAGGAGTTAATAATTTTATAAAGTTAATGAAATCGAGTTGATTAATCTCTTTTTTGTTTTGAATTACCTCCTCGAAATCATTTAACAAAATCATAAGCGAAGATACAGCTGTATTAAACGCAAAGCCGTCGATATCATCAGTTACTTTTCTTATAACTTTTTGAATTTTAGAAATAAGTTGGATATCAGTTTTGATATTTTTATTTTTTTTATTTTGTTCTTCGATGACTTGTGACAAACGCCACACCCTATCAACAAATCTTCGTGTACCGATAATACCATCTGTTGACCAAGGCAATTGAGAATCAAAGGGTCCAAGAAACATTTCATACATTCTAAATGCATCTGCACCATATATGTTGATACAGTCATCTGGATTTACAACATTCCCCCATCTTTTACTCATCTTTTGACCATCATCCCCCAGAATCATCCCCTGATTTCTTAAAGCTTTAAACGGTTCTTCTGTTACTGTTAAACCTATGTCATATAAAAACTTATGCCAAAAACGTGCATACAGCAAGTGTCCGGTTGTGTGTTCTCTTCCACCGATGTACATATCAACTTGTTGCCAGTAGTCGATTGCCTTTTTTGAAACCGGTGCAGTTTTACAATGTGCATCCATATATCTTAAAAAGTACCATGATGATCCCGCCCATCCTGGCATTGTATTTGTTTCGTACCCTCCTTTCACCCATGATTTTACTCCTGCAAGTGGAGATTCACCACTCCCTATAGGCTCATATGAAGTTACTTTTGGTAATTTTAAAGGTAAATCTTTTTCTTTCAGTTCTATGATATGTCCATCTGTATCGTGTTTTAGAGGAATAGGTTCTCCCCAATACCGTTGACGTGCAAAAACAGCATCGCGAATTTTATATTTAAAAACTTTTTTTAATCCCAATCTTTTTTCGATTGACTCTGATTCCTCTAATTTGGTTTGCTTAATTTCAATAGAATATAGTATTGCAAAATCATTATCTCGCTCATCCATATCAGGAACGCCCATCACAGCTCCGAATCCATAATCTGACAATACATAATTAGTTACAAATATTGGTAATTTAATTTTGGTATCTGGATGAATAGCATAAACATTTTCTAGTAAAACTCCCTTCTTTATTTTTATATCTCGTTCATCATCTCCCCAGGCTTTAGTTTGATTTATTATTTTATAAAATTTATCACTATTTTTTATAATCAATTTATGGTTTTTTGATATCGCCATAAAAGTAACACCAGACAATGTATCTATTCGCGTTGTAAAAATTTTTATATTCTCAATATCTCCAGAATCCCCTTCTATTTTAAAATCTAATTCATGACCAAAACTTTTTCCAATCCAATTCTTCTGTACAGTCTTTAATGATTCATCAAAATCAACAGTATCCAAACCTGAAATCAATCGATCCGCATAGTCAGTTATACGTAGAAACCACTGTCTCATGACTTTTTTGACGACAGGATGGCCACCTCGCTCAGATTTTCCATCGATTACTTCATCATTTGCCAATACTGTTCCTAATTCTTCACACCAGTTCACTTCAGAATATCCTTCATAGGCCAATCGGTACTTCATTAATTCTGTATCTCTTTCTTTTTGAGACAAATGTGCAAATTTTCCTTCTATTTCAGATATAGGTTTTGCTTTTTTAGCTTTGTGGTCATAGTAATGATTATATAGTTTTAAGAAAATCCATTGAGTCCATTTATAATAGTCTTCATCAGTTGTATTTATTTTTCTAGACCAATCATAAGATAAACCTATAATCTCTAATTGCTTTTGATACGTTTTAACATTTTTTGCTGTAGAATATTTTGGGTGTATACCATTTGTGATAGCATATTGTTCTGCCGGTAAACCAAAAGCATCGTATCCCATAGGATGGAGCACGTTAAATCCTTGCATGCGTTTAAGTCGTGCATATACATCTGCTGCAATATACCCTCTTGGATGTCCAACATGTAAACCTGCCCCAGATGGGTATGGAAACATTGATAATACATACATTTTTGGCTTTTTACTTGTGTTTGAGGCTTTATAAATCTGGTCCTGTTCCCATTTTTTCTGCCATTTTCCATCTATCTTCTTGTGGTTAAAGAATTGATTATTCATTTGATCGCTCTTGTTCATAATATTGTAAATATATCACAATCATGATACTATATGCCAATATGTCATTAAATGTATCAATCAACAAAAACCAAAGCGAATCCCCATCATCGGTTCTTCGTCGTTTTACAAAAAAAATGCAGGAGTGGGGCGGATTAAATAAATCAAGAAGCAAACGATATGCCGAAAGAAGTCTTTCATATTACAAGATGAAAAAAGAGGCTTTAAAAAAAATCAGAAATAACGAAACTCGTTTAGCTGATATTAAAATGGGAAAATACTTTAACGCAACACCGACTGGTAAAAAGAAATAATTTATACCTATGAGATATATATTAGACGATGATAATCTAAGCATATCCTATACTGTCAAAAAAACACCACAAATTAATGGTGTTTTTTTGCGCACAGTAAAAAATACTATTTTGGGTAAAAAATATGACCTAAGTATTTATTTTGTAGGACAAGACAAAATTAGTTCTATCAACAAACAATATCGAAAAAAAGATTATGTCACCGATATTCTATCATTTCCGTATAAAGATTTTGGTGAAATGTATATTTGCCTTGATAAAGTTACTCAAAAAGCAAATTTATTTAACACATCACCTGAAAACTATCTTAACTATCTTTTTATACATGGTATGACACATCTTTTGGGACATGATCACGGTCATGCAATGGATAAATTGGAAAAGAAATTTACTAAAAAACTTAACATTTTCTATCCTTACTAGTATACTATACTGTAATGAAGAAAAATGATTCAGATGTAATAATAATCGAGGTGGCCACAACAATGCTTCGCTTGATCATTATTAACAAAGAATCAAATAAAATCGTTGCCACATCAAGCGTAAATATAGATTATATTAAGCGCGGTGTAGTTAAAGATGTTGAGGCTTTGACTAAAAGTATCAGAACTCTTATTTCCGATACCAACAAGAATTATTTGAACAATATAAAAAAAGTTGTTATCGCCCTGTCAGGTGGTGCTCTTTCATCTATCTCTTCTTCAGCGGAAATACGAATAAATAATAAGAACCATATTGTAGATGAATCTATAATAGAAGAGATTTTCAGACGAGTAGAAAGTAAAATTCCAGAAAATATTTCACAAAATAAAAAAATAATCCAGCTTATCCCACAACGATATAAGATCGATGGCAAAAGTATTAATACAAATAAACCAAATGGACTTTCTGGATCGGTTTTTGAACTGCAAGCACTATGTATTTTTACAACAAAGCAACATTTAGAAAATATTCTTCTTGCATGTGAAGAAAATAATCTTGTGGTTGAAGACGTAATAGTTGCAGAATATGCATACTCAAAAAACCAGGTAAATGAAGCCGATCGGTTGGCTGGTGTGTGTATTGTAAACATTGGAGGTGATACTTCAACTATCATAACGTATGAGGAAAATGTTCCTATTCTTCTTGAAGTTATTCCACTTGGGTCAGAAGATATTAGTCGTGATCTTGCCTTGGGATTAAAAGTTTCATTAGCTCAAGCAAAGGCGATTAAACTAAACCCTGATGTCGAACTACATCGCCTTGCTTCAGAACTTACGGAAGTATTTATCAATCGAAATAGAATGAATGTACGAAAAGATCAGAGAGATAAGGCATTTTTCCTCACACTTCAAGAAAAATATCATGAAATTATCTACGCTCGTATTATAGATATTTTTGAATTAATCCAAAAACATTTAAAAAAGATTGGAAAAGATAGATTATTGCCTGCAGGAATAATTATTCATGGTGGTGGATCGATGATGAAAGATATTGATGTGATTTCAAAAGAAATACTCCATCTCCCTACCCAAATTCGTTTTGATACTGTGTGTAATAAAGATTTATTAAAATTTAAACAAAATCAAAATATTTGTATAGAAAATGGTGATACTATGAGTATTTATGCAACTGGATTATTTTATTTGAACCAAGACGAAAGTGAATATTATGCAAATAAGGGGCGTTCCGGTTTTTTTATGATTTTAAAAAATATTTGGAATTGGTTAAAACAATTTTTGCCGTAATAACCCACTTGTGCCCTTCAAATTTTCATGATTTTAATAAAAATATCCTAAATATCACAACACGAAATATATAGGCACTCAAATTGGCATACTTCGACTTGCGTGATATAATCGTAAATCATGGCACAAATAAAAACAGATATACAAACATTTGCAAGAATAGAGGTAGTTGGGGTCGGTGGATCAGGAAAAAATGCTACAAACCACATGATTAACTCAAAAGTTAAAGGTGTAGACTTTTTAGCTATTAATACTGATGCTCAAGATTTGAATAACTCTCTTGCAACAAAAAAGATACATATTGGAAAGAACTTAACCAAAGGATTAGGTGCTGGTATGAATCCTGAAGTTGGAAGAAACGCAGCTGAAGAGACCCGAGCAGAGATACAAGAGGCACTTAAAAATGCGGATATGGTGTTCGTCGCTGGAGGACTTGGTGGAGGAACAGGATCAGGTGCATCGCCTATTGTTGCAAAGATCGCAAAAGAAATGGGTGCACTTACTATCGGTGTAGTTACAAAACCGTTTATGTTTGAAGGACAAAGAAGAATGAGACTTGCAGAGGAAGCTTTAGGTGAGCTTTCAAAATCAGTTGATGCACTTATTGTAGTGCCAAACGATAAATTGATGGGTGCCATTTCAAAAGACACAACTGCCAAAGATGCATTCGCTATGTCAGATGAAGTTCTAAAACAAGCAGTTGAAGGAATTTCAGAATTGATCACGACTCCAGGAAATGTTGGTAACATCGACTTTGCTGACATCAGAGCTGTTCTTGAAAACGCTGGATCTGCACTTATGGGTATCGGAACTGGTACGGGTGAAAACCGTGCTGTTGATGCTGCAAAAGCTGCTATCTCATCTCCTCTTATTGACGTATCAATACACGGAGCCAAAGGAGTACTCTTCTCTATTGCTGGATCAGATGACCTTACAATGTTCGAGATTTCAGAGGCTGCACGTGTGATCACAGAATCAGTAGACCCAGATGCTAAGATCATCTTTGGTACGGTAAAAGATGAAAAACTAAAGAAAAATGAAGTACGCATCACGGTAGTTGCGGCCAACTTCCCTGACAAGCTGACTGCTGTCAGAAATATTTTTAGAGATAGAGAAAATATGGTAAACGAGTCTGTTTCAAGCCAAGATGATACATCAAAATCAGGAAAAATTTTTAACTCAATAAGTATTAGTAAAAAAGAAGAGCCGGAAGTAAGTGAAGATAATTCTAACATCATGAAGCCAGCCGCCCAAGGTGAAGATGAAGATGATTGGTCAGCAGTACCAGCATTTTTAAGAAGGTCAAAAAATAGATAATTAAAACATAAAAATACATCTTGAAAAGCAAGGTGTTTTTTTGTTTTATGATATAATTTTAAAACATGTCACAAGAATATATATATGATTTAGTAATTATAGGTGGTGGACCCGCAGGTTCTGCTGCAGCAGTCTACGCTGCTCGAAAAAAAATAAATTCAGCCATATTGACACCCGAGTTTGGTGGACAAAGTGTGGTTTCTGATGATATTCAAAACTGGATTGGTACACCACACATATCTGGATATGAACTTGGTAAATCTTTAGAGAAACACGTTAAGGAATATCAAGGAGATATTTTGCATATTGAAAAAGGATATGTTGCTGAAATCACTCAAAATGAAAATAAGACATTTTCTATAAAAACAAGCAAAGATGTTGTTATGTATGCTAAAGCAATACTAATTACAACTGGGAGTGTAAGACGAAAACTTGATGCTATTAATGCTGGCAAGTTTGAACATAAAGGTGTTACTTATTGTGCATCATGTGATGGTCCGGTTTTTACAGGAAAAGATGTTGTAGTTGTAGGTGGCGGAAATGCGGCTTTCGAGTCTGCTCTTCAACTCGCTGCTTATTGCAAATCTGTAAAAATTTTAAATCGAACTGATAGATATAAAGCTGACGAAATCACAGTTGATAAAGTTATAAAAAATGAGAAAATTGAGATTATCAATAACGCCATTGTTAACGAAATACATGGTGATACATTTGTAAATGGATTGACCTATAATGAAACAATTACACTCGAGGTAGAAGGTATTTTTGTGGAGATCGGGCAAATTCCAAATACTGGATATATCTCTTTTGTAGACAAAAATCCTGTAGGTAATATAATTGTCGACCCGCGTACACAAAAGGCATCTATCGAGGGTGTGTGGGCTGCAGGAGACTGTACAGACGGGTTATATCACCAGAATAACATTGCGGTTGGTGATGCAGTAAAAGCGTTAGAAAGTTTGTATATTTGGTTACAGGGGTAAAGTAAATTTAATTAATAAAAAAACACCTTTTCACAGGTGTTTTTTATTTTACTTACTTAGGTAGATCCTGACACGCTATACCATTTTTATCTCCATCTAATCTATTTGTATCTTTTGATACCCCTCCCGCATTTTTATAAAATTTTTGGGCTTGAGTCTGTGTTTTGAAATCAGCACAATTATATTCATCAGTTCCTTTTCCTGTTCCATCTGTTACTACATTACCATCTATATCTCGCTTAACTTTTGACAAGTCATTGAGATTAAAATCAGTATTGGATACTTCTAAACCAAGAGCTCCGAGAAGAACAACTATCACACCAAGTAAAACTTTTTTCTTTGTACTATTTGGCTTGTAATTATTTTTTACCTTGTTTTCCAAGTTATCTTTGATGTCATTTATATTCATATATTTATTTTTATTTTGTTTATGAAAAATATAAAATTATTGCGATTACGAGCAGCACAACAATGATTGTAATTCTCATTTTTTTATTATTTCTGATTTGTTCCATGTAATAATTATATCACAGGATTATTTAAAAGATATTCATCTAGTATTTTCTTTGCACCTTCGAGGTCTACATAATTGTAGACTGTGAGGTTTTTATTTCCTGTTAACATTGCCGATAATTTCTTTCCTTCTTGTTCTCTATAGAGACAAATAATAGGCTTTTTTCCATCTGCCCAACCCAGCTCATATCCTACACCTAAACTTGGTTGCGTTACTTCGGCAACAACGACATCAGCTTGATTTAGCCATTCCATATCTCTTTCATAAATATATGAATCGGTAACACCTCCCTCTCCCATTGACGTCAAACTTGCTGAACCTATATGCTCAGTCAAAACTTCTCCGTGTTTTTGTAAATGAGAAATGATATCCATATAAATCTGTTTATCGTCCCTACCGCCACGTATTGATCCTGCAAAGTATATTTTCATGCAATAAGTATACCAAAAAAAATCACCATAAAGGTGATTTTAATCTATCTATTTCTTAGACTTTCTTTCTACATATTCCCCATTCTCCGTATTTACCGTTACAACATCTCCCGGCTCAATAAACATCGGTGCTAAAATCGTTGCTCCTGTTGACAATGTCACCACCTTGTTTCCACCCTTGGCAGTGTCACCACGTACTGCTGGTGGCGCTTCTGTAACCTCAAGGTCGACTTTGATAGGAAGCTTCACACCAATCGGTATCTCTCCAAAGTATTTAACGTCAAGTACAGCATTTGGAAGAATGTATTTCTTTGCATCACCAAGTAACTCGTCTTTCAACATAAATCTATTTGATGCATTGTCTTCTGCACAAAACCACCACTCCCCTTTATTTGTAAAAAGATACTTTACTTTCTTAACTTCGATCTCAGCTTCTTCAACTTTATCAGTTGCCTGAAATGAGATCTCAATAGTACGTCCAGAGAGCAGGTTTCGCATTTTAACAGCGTTTACAGGTTTTCTCATCTGCTTACGAAACACGTGATAGTCCAAGACTTCATAGGGCTCATCATCGTGAATAATTGTTTTTCTAATAACGATTTCGTTGTATTCGAGCATTGCCATAATTCATATACTATATGCTTTTTTTAGGGTTTTTGCAAATGGATATTGGTTTAGATCAGGTTAAACTTTTATTTTAAAACGAAACTTTTAGCATGATTAAAATACCCTTGATCTATGCCTACTGCACAGGTGAGCATTTTTTCACCTATAATATACTTATATAATTTAGAAAACTTTGG